>JAYURF010000700.1:0-2513 GCA_043756365.1 Acidimicrobiales bacterium | reverse complement strand
GTCGCATGAACCGAACCCAGTCCTGACGTCGCCAGACCCACAACACGCCGATCGCCACGACCGGGACCACAAAATGTGAGTCGTAGACGATCGTCGCGGCCACGTCGTACCACCGGATGTGTTCGTCGGAGTAGAATCTTCGCTGCATCCACACCGTCGGGTCGGCGCCGAAGAACAGAGCCCGGTCGATGTTGCGTGCCGTCTCCACCTGAAGTGGTAGGCCGAGGCCATCGGCAGCGCCCCGTGTATGGTCATAGGCCATCCACATCACGACGTACAGCGCTACGTCGCTGACGTGTTGGGACCATCGTCGGGACCTGAACGAGTGGCCACGGCAATGCGGTACCACCGAGGTCATCAACGACATGACTCCGGACCGTAATTCGCGCCATCGCCGCCGAGGCTCGATTCCTCCGAAACATTCGCGAAACTCCAGTTGTGCGCCCTGCAGCGGTGTCATGCTGAGCGAATGTTCGCATCACTGTCTCGCCGGGCCACCGCGATCGACAACCTCATCCGCTTCAACGTGCTCGGCGTCGGTCGCATCGCATTGGGTCTGCTGTGGCTGGCGAACCTGCATTGGAAGGTGCCGTCGTCGTTCGGTGAGAACTCGGGCGGGGGTCTCTACAAGTACTCGGCATCCGTGTCACGGAATTCGCCGTTCGGACCGTTCACCTGGGTAACCGAACAGGTCATCCTGCCCAACTTCGAGATCTTCGGGTGGATCGTCCTGATCGTCGAGACCGCACTCGCAGCGCTGCTCCTGATCGGCTACCGGACCAAGATCGTCGCCCTCGCTGGTGCCGCCATGACGATCCCGATCCTGCTCTCAGTGGTGTACTACGACCAGGCCGACGAGTGGTCGTGGTCGTACGTGCTGATGTTCGTCGCCCACCTCCTCGTGTATGCCTCGGATGCCGGCGAACACCTCGGTCTCGACGGTGTGCTGCGGCGCGATGGGGCTGCGGCGCGGCAAGCGACCCAGGTGGTCGGGGTGACGGCGGTGGCGATCGGTGCGCTCGGGTTGTTCGTAGCCAGGTCCGTGTCGTTCGCCGGCAAACGTGTTGCACTGCTGGGCAGCGACGCCGGATTTGTCGGCGCAGACGGCGAGTTCGTGCACCGCTGGGAGATGAAGTTCGTGTGGTTCAATCCGCTGTGGGCGCTCCTGACGATCGCCCTCGGGACACTGGTACTGGTCGGAGCACAACGCCAGTGGGCGGCGCGCGCTGCGGTCCTGGGGTTCGGTTTGCTCGCCGTAGTCATCTTCGCCCTCCAGAAGTTCGACTACGTCCGCGACGACGGTGACGTGCTCGCGGTGCAAGCAGTGAGCACCGCCTCGAACGCGGCGATGTGGGGCGGGTTGGCGTTGGCCACCGCGCTGCTGCACCGCGCCGGCCGCCAGGCCGGTTCTGGAACCGGGTGATGCACTGGGCACCGCGAATCTGGGCACCGCGAATCTGGCCACTGCGGATCTGGTCGCCGCGGATCTGGGCACCGTGGGTCGGGGCGCTGGCACTGATCACCGTCAGCGTCATCTGGGGCATTCGGTTGCGGGACGCGCAGCCCAGGATCAACCTGGGAGCGGCCCCCTTGATCGGTCGAGATCCACTCGACGGATGGCGGTGGCGGTTCGGCTGGGGACTCCTTGGCGCGGCGATGATCGGAGCGGTCGTCATCGTCGGTGTGGCACGGCAGTGGTGGTGGCGTTGCCGTCTGCGATGGCTCCTCCCGCTGACCGGCTCGGCCGCCGGAGCATTCGCCACATCGCTTGCACTCACCGACGGTCGAGATGGCTTGTTGCACGGTGCGGTACATCGCACCGAGTACCTCGCCAACCTTGCCACCACGCCTCCCGCCGGCGAGTTCCTACGGAGCTTCGTCACCGACATCGACAGGTACTCGGTGCACGTACGCGGCCACCCGCCCGGCTTCGTGATCGTGTTGAAGATGCTCGATGCCATCGGCCTTCGCGGACCCTGGCCGGTGGTTGCCCTATCGATTGGCGGAACCGTCGTAGTACCGGGCGCAGCACTCGTGACCGTCTGGGCCGTGGCCGGCAGTGATTGGGTCCGTCGCTGCGCTCCAGTTCTGGTCGTGGCCCCGTCTGCCTTGTGGATGGTCACGTCCGCCGATGCCGTGTACACGGCGGTCGGATCATGCGGTGTTGCCGCGTGCACGCTCGGCTTGCGGGCGACACCGCGAGCTGCCCTCGCATGGGGCGCGCTCGGCGGGCTGCTCCTCGGCGGCCTCTTGATGCTCACCTACGGCGGGGCCATGTTCGTGCTGGTGCCGCTCGTTGCGTGCGTCGTGGCGTATCGACGTCACGACAGCGGGGCACGGGCAGCGGCGGCCGTGATGGCTGCGGCCATCGTTGCGGGTGGTGCCGTGACCGTGTTGTTCTGGGCGTACGGATTTTGGTGGTTTGCCGGTGCGGCCGAAACGCAACGCCAGTACTGGGCGGGAACCGCCCGGCTGCGCCCATTCGCCTACTTCATGCTGGCCAACCTCGCTGC
>JAYURF010000699.1:0-2516 GCA_043756365.1 Acidimicrobiales bacterium | reverse complement strand
TGCCCGTCAACGGTGAGTGCGCCAGGTCGTGTGTCGAGCAATCGTTCGGGCGGCAACGCGATGGTGGTGAGCGACGGCACGTACAGCAACAGCGGGTTCGTCGAACCTCCATTGGTGACGACGCCGGGGGTGGCGTTACCGATGAGCCGGGCCCCGACCTCGGCGGGGGTCAAGGCCGGCTCGCGTTGCAGCAGCAGCGCCGCTGCGCCGGCCACGTGCGGTGCCGACATCGATGTTCCTTCGGTCACGAACGTCGCCGTCGGTGACGTGTTCCAAGCCGAGGTGATCGCGACGCCGGGGGCGAAGAGGTCGATGCATCCGCCGTAGTTGGACCAGTTCGGCGAGTAGTCGGTGATGTCGGTGGCGGCGACAGTGATCGCTGCGGGCAGTCTCGCCGGCGACACACCGCAGGCGTTGATGCCGTCATTGCCTGCCGCGAGCACCGCCGTGATCCCATCGTTGATCACCGCCTGAACCGCCATGTCGACGATGCTGTTCGGTGCACCCCCGATGCTCATGTTGAGCACCGCTGGTTCACCGGTCTGGTGATTGCTCACGATCCACTCGAGCCCACTCAGGATCCATGCCATCGAGCCGCCGCCCGAGCAATCGAGCACCTTCACCGGAACAATCGAGACGTTCTTGGCCACACCGTACGTGGCACCGCCGAGGGTGCCGGCGACGTGGGTTCCGTGGCCGTCGCAGTCCAGCGGGCCGAGCGCGTTGATGTACGCGCCCGGGAGCACTCGGCTGCCGAACTCGGTGTGATCGAAGCGCACCCCCGAGTCCAAGACGTAGGCCTTCACGCCGGTGCCGTCAAAGCTGGAATCGAACCAGCCCGAGGGTGGCTGGGTGCGCTGGTCGATGCGGTCGAGGCCCCAGACCGGGGTCCGCTGGAGCGTGCCGGCCTGGAGCGTGCTGGCCTGCGATTCGGAGCGAGGCGGAGCACCCAGCCGGATGTATGCGTCGGGCACCACCGAGGCGACATCCGCGTTCGAGCGGAGGGCGCCGGCTTGAGCGTCGGACACGCTGACGACCGCTCCGGAAAAGACGTCCTCGAAGGTGACGTCCACCTGAACGCCGGCAGCTCGGAGCGCCGCCACCTCGGCCACGGGGTCGGTTCCGGCATCGAAGCGAACGATGTACCTACCGTCCGTGCCGCCGGGCGCGGCGAGTGCCTCGCCGTCTTGGGCGGGGGAGGTCTCGGTAGCAGCCGAGCTATGCGTCAGCGCTGCACTGACCGAGGTCGAGGCCGTGACGGCAGCACCTGGCAGGGTGCATGCGAGAGCGACGAGCGCGCGAACCGATCTACCGAACCTCACGTGTACCTCCTCCGCCGGGGCAGCAGTACGGTGCCCCGTTTCGCTCGGTAACACAAGCCCGGGCTGACGATCTTGTGACGATCCAGACATGATCCTCACGGACCGTCAACACGAGCCTCCCACACCCACGGAGCGCGGCAACGACGCCCGAACGCACCGGCGGATCAGCGGGTGCGTTGGAGCGGCCGCGAGTCAAAAGCGGGCCCGAGTAGGCGCGACGCTTCAGCAAGCCAGGTTCGTTCCACCCGATCGGCGGTGATGCCCTTCGCCTTCACTGTGAGCAACGGCGTCATGCCATCGAGCAGCGCAGCAAGCACGAACATCGTCTCGTCGGCGTCGCTGTCGAGGAACTCGCCGGTGCGTTGCCCGTCGCGGATCACCGCTCGCAGTGCGGCTCGCCATCGCCGGTCCATGCGATCGCGCTCGGATGCAGCAGCCGGGTCGCGAATCGCCAGCACCGTCAGCTCCATCCACAGAGCCCAGTCATAATGGTGCAGCATCGCCTCCACCAAGGTCCGCAGACGCTGCGACGACGTTTCATCCGCGGCGGCCGATGCGGTGTAACGGTCGTGGAACTCTTGTTCACGCAGCGCCAGCGCCTCGGCGAGCAGCCCGTGCTTGCCATCGAACCAGTAGAGGATCGCAGCCGGGCTGGTTCCCGCAGCTGCTGCGATGTCGACGACCCGGGCGTTGGCGTACCCGCGCTCGGACAACACTTCCGCCGCTGCTGCCACGATCTGCCCCTTGCGCACGTGATCGAGTCGAGGTCGGGGCATGTCGCTCGCTTTCGGACGCTTCGGGCGACTTCTCGACGCCGTCGGGATTGAATCCTGAGTGTATATTCAGCTTATGACATCAACGGTGGCCGTGGTCGGGACCGGACCTCGCGCTGCCGGGTGGGCCACCCGATTTGCCGCCGCCGGGCTGGACGTGATCGTCGACGATTCAGCCGTACCGGCCGAGGTCGTTCAGCGCTGGCCGATGGCGCAGCGGCTGGGGCTGTTCCCCGGAGCGAGCCCCGCTCGAGTTCGACTCGTCGAGGATGCATCGGAGGTGGCCCGAGCCGATCTCGTCCAGGTGATCGGTACCGCCGCTGCGCCGCCCGGGGCGCGCCTCGTTGCCACCGACGCCACCGCGCACGCCTACGAGCCGATCCATCTCGTCCCGCTCGTCGCACTGAGCGCGGGGCCGCGC
>JAYURF010000698.1:0-6955 GCA_043756365.1 Acidimicrobiales bacterium | reverse complement strand
GACCTCGCTGCGGCATCGCTCGATGCGTCGGTGCCGCTGCACATGCAGGGCGCGATTCGTCGTGCCGCCGGAATCCCACCCAACGGTGGCATGTTCGGGGTCGACAACGGGGCTTCTGATCTGCGGATGTACGCAGGGCTGCGCGAACTCGCCGCGGTCGGCGCCGGCCGCGGAGCGCTGCACGACACGTTCACATCCACGATGACCCGTCAGCTCGACCTTGCCGTGGAAGTTGCCCCGGCGTTCCGGGCGGCATTGCCGGGCGGGGGAGAACTGACCCGTAAGCTCACCATCGCAGCCCGGTTGATCAACGCCAACATCGGGTTCCGCGTGCTCGACGTGTCGCGCGGTGGACTCGACACCCACGACAACCAGAACGGTGCGCTGCCCGGCATCCTCGTCGACCTCAACGCCGGGCTGCAGGCGTTCTTCGCCACACTCTTGCCGGCTTTTCACAACCGGGTGACCATCGTGACCCTGTCCGAGTTCGGCCGCACGGTGCGCTCGAACGATTCCGGTGGCACCGATCACGGCACGGCGAACACCTCGTTCGTCATCGGCCCCAATGTGCGCGGAGGGTTGTACGGCCAGATGCCGTCGCTGACCGACGTGGACCGCAACGGGCGGATGAAACCGTCGGTCGACTTCCGGTCGATGTACGGCAGCCTGCTCGACGGCTGGCTCGGCGGAGGTGGAAGCAGCATCGTCAACGGGGGATTCGAGAACCTCGGCCTGTTCCACGGTGGGCCGGGTACCGCATCGCCATCGACGATCCCGATCGTGCTCGGCCCGTCGGTGCCAAGCGGGTTCGTGTCGATGGTTCCGCTGCGCGTGTTCGACACCCGTGACGGCACCGGTGGGCGCGCCACCCCGATCGGACAGGGCGAGTCGTGGGACTTCCCGCTCGCCGGGCTCTACGGCGTCCCGGCAGATGCCACCGCCGTGGCGCTCAACCTCACCGCAGTCGACGCGACGGCGGCAAGTTTTGTCACGGTGTGGCCGGGGGGCACGACCAAGCCGTTCACCGCCACCCTCAACCCGGTTCCGGGAATGGCCGTCCCGAACCTGGCCATCGGTCAGCTCGGCCCGGCAGGATCGGTGAGCTTCTTCAACAACACCGGCACGACCCACCTCGTCGCCGACCTGGTGGGGTACTTCACTCCGTCGAGCAACCTTCGGTTGTTGCCGCTGACGCCGGAGCGGCTGCTCGACACGCGCGACGGTACCGGTGAGACACTCGGTGCGCTCGGGCCCGGGCAATCGCTCAACTTGAAGGTGACCGGCCGCGGCGGCGTGCCCGTGAACGCGAAGGCCGTTGCGCTCAACGTGACCGTCACCGAGCCGAGTGCGGCCAGCTTCTTGACGGTGTGGCCGGCCGGCGACACGCGCCCGCTCGCATCGAGTGTGAACATGGTGCCCGGTCAGACGGTGCCGAACCTGGTGTTCGCGAGGGTCGGCGCCGACGGCAAGGTCAGCATCTACAACAACACCGGAGCGACCCACGTTGTCGCCGATGTGGTCGGCGCGTTCGCCGACAACTCGCCTGGCCGGTTCGTCGCCATCCAGCCCGCCCGGGTGCTCGACACACGCGAGGGGTACGGCGCACCCCTCGCACGGATTGCCCAGGATCCGTTGGTGCTCCGCCTCACCGGCATTGCGGGAATCCCTGGCAACGGAGTGGGGGCGGTACTGCTGAACCTCACTGCGGTGGCCCCGACGGGAAACACGTTCATCACGGTGTACCCCGCCGGTGGGGCTCGGCCATTGGCATCCAACCTCAACGTGGTTGCCGGGCAGATCATCCCCAACATGGTGCTCGCCCGGCTCGGCGAGAACGGTTCGATCGCGCTGTACAACAACCAGTCCACCGTCGATCTCGTCGCCGATGTGATGGGCTACTTCACGTCGTGAGGCGCGGTCCACTGGTAGCCCACCGAATCGCGTTGCCGACGAGCCGGCGGTAGTTGGCGTCGGCGTAGCAGGCGGGGCTGTCACCGGGCTGCAGATACGCAACCGGTGAGTTCTCGACGGTGTGCACCCAACCAATGACGTCGGGTCCCACCGGGTGGGCCCACCCGTCGTTCACACCGCGCCGACCGCTGATCGCATGGGTGGTCGAGTAGAAGTGCTCGGACGTCATCGGGTGCTGGGTGCGCAGCAGCGGGGTGACCCCGGCCGCGATTCGCGGAATCAGGTAGA
This sequence comes from Acidimicrobiales bacterium, assembly GCA_043756365.1. GTDB lineage: Bacteria > Actinomycetota > Acidimicrobiia > Acidimicrobiales > Ilumatobacteraceae > VFMC01. The sequence continues at coordinate 4,756 of JAYURF010000698.1, read as the reverse complement.
GCTCATCGCGCAGCTCGAACGTCGGTGGTAGCCCGGCACAGACCGGGTGGTCGGGCGCGGTCACCTCGACGGTGTGGGTCACGTCGAGCAGGTACCCCGAATCGGGCCAGGGCTCGCCCCACAGGTCGCCGGGTGCATAGTGGAACCGGCCACCGACGACCTCGGCGTAGCGGGGCCAGGTGGGCCACGAGGCGATCGCGTGGTGCAAGAACACCATCGGCACACCGGCGTGCAGCAACGCCTCGAACCCCTCGATCATGTCTGAGGATGGCTCGGTCAACTCGAGCGGTGGTTCGCCGCGGGTGAAATGCAGGCCAGGCATGTCGTAGAACACGATCACCTCGACCGTTTCGAGCCGCCCCTCGCTGAGTCGGTCGGGGTGGAGCCGTCGCTGCGCATCGGGTTGCTCGATGTGCTCCACATCGAGGCCGGCGTTGTCGGCGAACATCTGCAGGAACGGCTTGCGTTCGAATGGATGCCCGCCGGTGATCAACAGCACACGTGTCATCGGGCCAACCGTAGGCGTCCGGCATCGGGGGAACACGGTGCGACGTTCGGCGGTTGGCGGCGGTTGGCTGCAGTCATGGAACTTTCCGATGCCCTTGCCTTCGCTGCCCCCCTCCGCCACGGTGTGCTCACCACACTCAAGCGTGATGGTCGACCGCAATTGTCGAACGTCTCCTACCTCCTCGGTGACGACGGCGTGATCCGAGTGTCGATCACAGCTGATCGGGCGAAGTACACGAACCTGCGGAACGATCCCCGCGTGTCGCTGCACGTCACCCGCGACGATTTCTACGCCTATGTGGTGCTCGAGGCGGACGCCGAACTGAGCGCCGTCGCGGCATCGACCGACGACGCCGCGGTCGACGAACTGGTACAGCTGTACAGCGGGCTGGCCGGCGAGCACTCCGACTGGGACGAGTACCGCCGGGCGATGGTTGCCGATCGCCGTCTCGTGGTGCGGATCACTCCGATGCGCGCCTACGGCATGCTCAGCACCTGAGCTGTGGGCGGCCCAGGGGAACGCCGGACCCGCTCAGGGAGCGAGGCGGCGGCGGATCGCGTTGGCGTGGGCGGGGAAGCCCTCATGGTCGGCCAGGGCGATGATCGACGGCGCCATCCGCCGTAACGCGACATCGTTGGCGGAGGCGACTGCAGTTCGTTTCAGGAACGCCTCGGCGGTGACGCCGGACGACACCTGGGCGAACCCACTGGTCGGCAGCGAGGCGGGGCAGCCGATGACGAAGTTCGCCGCACTGAACGGCGTGTGCTGACCGATCAGGATCTCGCCGGCGTCGGTGAGCAAATCGAGCATCGCGGTGCGCAGATCCTCGGCGACGACGAGTTGGAGATGCTCGGGTGCGTAGCGGTTGCTCACCTCGGCGGCCTCGTCGAGGCTCTCGACCAGTACGCACCCGCCGTTCACACCGAGCGACGCGCGAGCCGCATCTGCCCGGTGGACAGGGAGATCAGCGATCTGCACCGCCAACTCGGCATCAACCGCGCGTGCCATCGCCGCCGATGGTGTGATCAGCACCACGGCAGAATCGGCGCCATGCTCGGCCTCGATCAGTAGATCGGCGGCGACGAGGGCCGGGTCGGCGCTGTCGTCGGCGATCACCACGCTCTCGGTCGGGCCGAGCAGCATCATCGTGGCCACGCCATGGCGCTGCATCTCGACCTGGGCCAAGGTGACAGCGGGAGAACCGGGCCCGACGATCTTGCGGACCCGCGGGATGCTGGCCGTGCCGAAGCCGAGTGCGGCGATACCGGCCGGACCGTTGACGCGGAACACCTGACCGATCCCCAGCTTGCGGCACACCACCAGTACCGCCGGATCGACCGCACCGGTGCCGCCAGGCACAGGTGGAACGACGAGTGCGATGTTGGTCACGCCGGCCACCACGGCGGGCACACCGAGCTGGTACGCCACGCTCGGGTACGAGGCCTTGCCGCTCGGTACGAACAGCCCGACAGACGTGATCGGGGTGATCTTCTCGCCGACGAACAGCCCCGGCTCGCTCTCGAAGCGCCAGTCGCAAGCCCGTTCCATCAGCCGCTCGTTGAATGCCCGCAGGTGGGCGATGGCGTCGTCGATTGCCGCGTCGACATCGGCGTCCACTTCTGCCGCCTCGATCTCCGCAGGGGTGACAGCAAGCTGCGACGGATCGAGATCGACCCGGTCGAAGTCACGCAGCGCCCGGCATACCGCCCAGTCCCCGTCGCGCTGGACGTCGTCGATGATCCGTCCGATCGACGTGCGCAGCGCGGGATCGAAGATGTCGTTCAATCCGCGCCGGAGCAACGCCGCCCGCTCGACGTCAGTCATCGACGGCCAATGAAGTTGACGCATCACCACGCTGGGCGCCGTGGCGGACGAACGCCGGCTCATGCGGCTTCGGCTGCGACCCCGAGCCGCTGCAGCGTCGTGACCATCCCGGCGCGGTTGTGCGTAGTCCGATCAGCGACGCCGCTGAACGGCTTGCCCAGCTTCTTGAGCAGCTTGCCGCGGCGATCGGTCCAGGTTTCGGTAACGGTGCAACCGGTCTCGGTCGGTGTGATCTCGAAGGCCCAGTGCGACACCTTGACCGGACCCACATCGACCGCGAACGCGAACCTCGATCCGGGATCGGCGGCGGTCACGGTGCACACGGTCGACCACGTCTTCGATCCGTTCCGGTTGTTGCCGGAGAACTTTGCGCCGACCACCGGCGCGGTGGCATCGCCTTTCCACGTGCACGCAATGGTCTCGGGCGACCACTCACCCATGCGGGTCACGTCACTGATCATCGACCACACTTTTTCGGCCGGAGCATTGATCGACTGCTGGACACGTACATCGTCACTCATCTGGCCGACGTTACCCGCGACAGCCCGCACTACACTTCCGACACGTTCCGTGACGAAGTCCGGACATCTGTCGTGCGAGGAGCGTGCCATGCCGGTCACCGTCGTCGTCGGCGCCCAGTGGGGCGACGAGGGCAAGGCCAAGGTCATCGACCTGTTGTCGAAAGAACACGGCCTCGTCGTTCGATATCAAGGGGGGCACAACGCCGGTCACACCGTGGTGGTGGGTGATGAGCGATACGCGTTGCAGCTCATCCCCAGCGGCATCTTGTACGACCACGTCGTGCCCGTGATCGCCAACGGGGTGGTGGTCGACATGCCCACGCTGTTCGCCGAGATCGACACGCTCGAGCGACGCGGTATCTCCTGTGCGCGCCTCGTGGTCTCGAGTCGTGCACACCTGATCTTCCCGTGGCACCAGGCGTGGGACGCGTTGGCCGAACAGCACCGCGGTGATGATCGCATCGGCACAACGCTGAAAGGCATCGGTCCCGCCTATGCGGATAAGGCCCGCCGGGTGGGTATCCGCGCTGGCGAGGTGCTCGATGCGGCCGGCTTCGCGGTCGCCGTGAAGCACCGGGCGACGGCGGAGAACGAATCGCTCGTGGCCGCCGGTGGCACCGCTCTCGACGTCGAGGCGATCGTCGAGCAGTTCGTCGCGCTTGCCGCACGGCTCGCCCCGCACGTGGCGGACACGGTCAACTTGTTGCACGACGCACTCCAGTCCGGCGAGCACGTGCTCCTCGAAGGTGCCCAGGCCACGTTCCTCGACCTCGACCACGGCACGTATCCCTTCGTCACCTCGTCGAACCCAACCGCCGGCGGCGCGTGCGCCGGAACGGGGCTCGGGCCGCGCCACATCGACCGCATCGTCGGCATCACCAAGGCGTACACCACCCGTGTTGGGGCTGGGCCGTTCCCGACGGAGCTGCTCGATGCCGATGGTGATCGCCTGGTGGAGATCGGGCGTGAGTTCGGCACGGTCACCGGGAGGCGGCGGCGGCCGGGGTGGATCGACTGCGTGATGTTGCGACATGCGGTACGGGTCAACTCCCTCACCGAACTGGCACTCACCAAGTTGGACGTACTCGACACCTTCGAGACCGTGAAGGTGTGCGTGGGCTACCGGATCGATGGGCAACCGGTGTCCGGCTATCCCGACCGCGTGGACCTGCTGGCGCGGGTGCAGCCCGACTACATCGAGCTGCCCGGCTGGGGGAGCGAACTGCGTTCCACACGCGAACGCGGTGAGCTCCCCGACGCGGCTCGCGCGTTCGTTGATCTGATCGAGCGCGAGGTGGGGATACCGATCCGCGTGGTCGGAGTGGGGGCCGAACGCGACGACTACCTGCACTGGTCGTGACGCGTTGATCCCGCGATACTCGCTTCCGGAGATGGCTGCGGTCTTCTCCGATGTCTCCCGGTTCCAGCGTTGGCTGGAGATCGAACTGCTTGCCACCGAGGCGCACGTCGAACTCGGCATCGTCGATGTCGAGCACGCTGCGCTGTGCCGGGCGAACGCTCCCGTTGTCGATGATGCGTTCGTCGAAGCTGTCTCGGCGCGCGAGCGGATCACCGATCACGATGTTGCCGCGTTCGTCGATGTGGTGCAGGCGGCGATCGGCCCGGTCGGGGGACCGTGGATCCACTATGGCCTGACCAGTGCCGACATCGGTGATACAGCCTGGTGCTGGATGCTGCGCGACGCAGCCGACCTTCTGCTCGACGCCTCTGCCGATCTGCTGACCACGCTCATCGAGTTGGCCAGGACGCATCGCAATACCGTGATGATCGGCCGCACCCATGGGGTGCACGCCGAGCCGACCACGTTCGGGGTGAAGGTGGCGCTGTGGGCGCTCCAGGTCGGTCGTGATCGCGAACGACTTCATGCCGCGCGCCGCGCGGT
>JAYURF010000697.1:0-6956 GCA_043756365.1 Acidimicrobiales bacterium | reverse complement strand
ACGGTGTCGAGCAGCGCGATCGCGACGCCCGGTAGCGAAATCCACTGGTCGCCGGCGTACCCGGTCTGACCCTTGTACGCGTCGTGGTTGCCGCGCACGACGTGCAGCCGGTCGCCGAAACGGTCGCGGTAGCACGCCTCGAACGCTGCCCATTCCTCCGGCAGGCCGTCCTGCGAGAGATCGCCCTTCACGATCACGGCGAGCGCGCCGAGGGCAGCCATCTCGTCGGCGGCCGAGTGGTTCATCGTCTCCGGGTACGGGGGCTCGCCGGGCGCGGAGCGCTGGATGGGCCCTTCGGCATGGTCATCGATGCGGCCAGCCTCAGTCTCGCCGAAGTGCACGTCGTTGACAGTCGCGAAGCGGCACAGCAATTCACCGTCGGGACGGGCCAGCGTGGTGACCTGCTGACCCAAGAACGTGTAGGTGGTGGCAGGGTCGAGCTGTTCGTAGCGAACGACGGTGGCCCCGTCATGCAGCACGATGAGGTCGTCGGCGACAGTCGTGATGTCCACGGCGCCACCGTAGTGCGTCGCCCTTCGCAGCGGTCCTTCGGGCCCGCCCGCGTGACGTCAGGCCTTGACCGAGTAGGTGCTGAAGATCTTGTCGCTGAATGTTTGCTTCTTGGAGTCCCACAGTGGCCACAGGTAGCCGAGCCCGCAGAAGAAGCCGTTGATGGCGGGCAGCTCGAAGAGCAGGTCGACCAGTCTGATGGGTCCTTACCGGAACGGACGGTCGCGGCGAGCCGGCATCGGCTTCGACCACCAGCGACCACTGAAGCGCCACGTTGGGTTGCGCAACGGGTTCTGCGAGTCGTCGGTGACGACCGGGCGCGGCCACAACGCCTCGACCGCAGCAACGATGGCCACGGCCTCCTCGGCTGTGGGTGCGGGCGAGATTTGCGTGCTCACAGCGGCACGTTGCCGTGCTTGCGCCGCGGCAGCTCTTCGCGCTTGGTGCGCAGCATGCGCAAACCGGCGACGATTTTCTGGCGGGTTTCGGCAGGGTCGATGACGTCGTCGATGTAGCCGCGCTCGGCCGCGTTGTACGGGTTGGCGTACTTCTCGGTGTACTCGGCGACCAGTTCGGCGCGGCGAGCAACGGGGTCGGCGGCCTGCTGTAGTTCGCGCCGGTAGACGATCTCGACGGCACCCTGCGGGCCCATCACGGCCAACTCGGCGGTGGGCCACGCGTAGGCGAGGTCGGCTCCGATGGACTTGCTGTTCATCACCACGTATGCGCCGCCGTAGGCCTTGCGGGTGATGATCTGGATGCGCGGCACAGTGGCCTCGCAATAGGCGTACAGCAGCTTGGCGCCGTGGCGAATGATGCCGCCGTACTCCTGGTCGACGCCGGGCAGAAAGCCGGGGACATCAACGAACGTGAGCAACGGAATGTTGAACGCATCGCACGTTCGCACGAAGCGCGCGGCCTTCTCAGATGACTCGATGTCGAGCACGCCGGCCAGCATCAGCGGCTGATTGCCGACGATGCCGACGGGGTGGCCGTCAACGCGGCTGAAGCCACACACGATGCTGCGCGCCCAGTGCGGGAAGTACTCGAAGAACTCGCCGTCGTCGACGACCGCGGCGATCACCTTCTTCATGTCGTAGGGCTGGTTCGGTGACGGCGGGAGGATTGTCTGCAGCTCCGGGCACAGGCGGTCGGGGTCGTCGCCGGTGTCGATCGCCGGGGGGTCCTCGAGGTTGTTCGACGGGAGGAAGCTGAGCAGGAACCGCACGTCGTCGAGGCACGACTTCTCGTCCGCGCTGACGAACGTGGCGACTCCGCTCTTGGAGGCATGACTCATCGCCCCGCCGAGCTCTTCGAGGGTGACCTCTTCGCCGGTGACGGTCTTCACGACATCGGGGCCGGTGATGAACATGTGACTCGCTTCGCGGACCATGAAGATGAAGTCGGTCATCGCCGGGCTGTACACGGCGCCGCCGGCGCACGGTCCGAGGATGACCGAGATCTGCGGCACCACGCCGCTCGACAACACGTTGCGGTAGAAGATGCCGCCGTAGCTGGCAAGGCTGACCACGCCCTCTTGGATGCGCGCGCCGGCACCGTCGTTGAGCCCGACGACCGGGGCGCCGACCTTCAGCGCGAGGTCCATCATCTTGTGGATCTTCTCGGCGAACACCTCACCGAGTGCACCACCGAACACGGTGAAGTCCTGGCTGAACACGAACACCTTGCGACCGTCGACGGTGCCCCACCCGGTGATCACGCCGTCGGTGTACGGGCGCTCCTCGAGCCCGGCTGCGTGGGCCCGGTGACGAGCGAGTAGATCGAGCTCGTGGAAGCTGTCGGGATCGAGGAAGTACTCGATGCGCTCGCGGGCGAGCAGCTTGCCCTTGGCGTGCTGGCGCTCGACCGAGCGTGGCGAGCCCGCGTTGTACGCCTGTTCGCGCCGCTGACGCAGATCGTCGAGCTTGGCATCCATCGCGTTGGGGATCTGATCGGTCACGACCGCCACGCTAGTTGAGCATCGCCGGTCGCCTTGCGTTGCCCGTGGTGGAGCAGCCGCGTGTCGAGTACTGCACCGTGGCGGTGGGTTTCTCGACACGCCGCCGCGCCGGGCGCGCTGCCGCTGGGGCGAGCGGGCCGGTGCGTCGCGTGGTTCCCGCGCGGCGCGTACTGTCGCGCGGGTGAGCTTGCCGCTGTCGCCACCCCTCGCCCCGATGCTCGCCAAGGCCGCGGCCGTCATCCCCGACGGTGACGGTTGGCTGTACGAGCCGAAGTGGGATGGGTTTCGCTGCATCGTTTTTCGCGATGGCGATCAGATCGAGCTGGCCAGTCGGAACGAGCGCCCGTTTACGCGGTACTTCCCCGAGCTACTCGGCCCGATGCTCGCGCAGCTTCCCGAACGATGCGTGGTCGACGGCGAGATCGTGATCCCCGGTGCCGATGGCGGCCTCGACTTCGATGCGTTGCTGCAACGAATCCACCCTGCTGAATCTCGTGTGCGCAGGTTGGCCGCCGAGACGCCAGCGTCGTTCGTCGTGTTCGATCTGTTGGCGATTGGCGACGACTCGCTGCTCGCGGCGCCGCTCGGCCAGCGACACGATCGTCTCATCGCCGAGCTTGCCGCACTCACCGCCGTGCCTGGCGCTGATGGCTCGCCGGCGGTGTACCTGTGTCCGAGCACGACTGATCACGCCATCGCGGCGCGGTGGTTCGTCGAGTTCGAAGGTGCCGGCCTCGACGGTGTGGTTGCCAAGCGCCTGGCCGATCCGTACACGCCCGACAAGCGAACCCTCGTCAAGGTCAAGCACGTCCGTACGGCCGACTGCGCGGTGGCTGGATATCGGGTCCACAAAGACGGCAAGGGTGTCGGGTCGCTGCTGCTCGGTCTCCATGACGACGACGGCCAACTCCACCACGTCGGTGTGGCCGCCAGCTTCACCGCCAAGCGGCGGACCGAGCTGCTCGACGAGCTGGAACCGTTGACCCACAACGCGATCGCCGACCACCCATGGCGCGAGTGGGCCGAGGCGCAGGCCCATGAGTCGGCACGGCTGCCCGGTGCGCAAAGCCGTTGGAACGCCGGCAAGGACCTGTCATGGGTGCCGCTGCGCGTCGAGCGCGTGGCCGAGGTGACGTTCGGCCAGCTGCAGGGCGGCCGCTTCCGCCACGGCGTGCAGTTCCTGCGATGGCGCGCCGATCGAGATCCGGCGAGCTGCCGCTACGACCAACTCGACGTCGCCGCCGTCCGACCGTTCCTCGATGTGGTCGCGCCAGGCTGACGCTCGTTGTCCGGAGGTGGGGGTCAGCGCGGGCGCCAGGCGACGGTGACCACTTGGTCGGCGGTCAGGCGTGGTGTTCGGCCGACGAGGTCGGCGATCTCGGCGTCGCGCTCAGGCTGCAGGCAGAGTCGCTGGCGGAGGTTGGCCACGAGGTCGGCGTCGCTGATCGGCGCCGGGCGTGCCGCACGATTCCAGTGCTCGACGGTGGGTTCGTAACCGAGTTCGCGCACCACGTCGGCGAAGCTGTCGGCGGTCGGCTCCGTGGGTCGCTCCAGGTTCCAGAAGTGCCGCCACATCGGTGACAGCGACGACTGCGGGTGGCGTGCCGTCAGTTCGACCACCACCATCGCTGTCGCATGGTCGGTGAGGGCACGGACGAACGCGACGATGTCGCCCACGTTGTACACCACGTGATGACACACGACAACGTCTGCGATGGCGCACCGGTCGGCGTCGTCCGGCCACGTCCCCAGCACGGTCCGGGTCTCGACGCCTTGGGCTGCACCGGCTTCGACGAACTGATCAAGCATCCGTTGCTGATGGTCGACGCCGGTGATCAGCCGCGCCGCCGGCGCGAGCGGCAGACTGGAACGCCCGCCCCCGCATCCCACATCGAGCACGTGAGCAGGTCCAGGGTGCAGGAGTGCCTCGCGGGCGAGCTCCATCGAGGGTGTGTCCGTCGGGTCGTCGGTGCCCGAGCGAAACATCGCCGGGGCATGTACCCACGGGCTCGCCGGGGCTTGGTCGATGATGGGCGCGGGGATTCCCCACTTGCCGAGAGCGGTGTTCCAACGGGTCGCCGCGCTCGGGCTGGGTGTGTTCATGGTCAGCTCCAGATGGTGACGTAGACGGGTGGCTTGAAGCGTTGCGCCGGGACGCCGCCGTCGCCGCTGTGCATCGCGTGCATCGCCTCGGGAGTGGTCAGGAATCGTTGCAGCTTGCTCACCAGCGGCTGGCGTCGTTCGCCGCTGAGCGCACTCACGTACCACAGCCGCTCCAACGGAAAGTCGGCCACGGCAAGCTTGGTGAGGCCGGCATGGGCGGGGTCACGGCGCAGCAGATGTTCAACAGCCGGAGCAACGCCAGCACCCTCGGCCGCTGCAGCGCAGGCCGCCGACTGGTTGGGGAACACGCGCACGTGCTGTGCCGGCACGCCAATCCGTTGCACGAGTTGCCCCACGGGTGAGCGGACGTCGGTGCCCTCGGGGTCGACCATCCACACCTCGTCGCGGAGCTGTCGCGGTGCAACGTTCGTCGACGCGGCAAGGTGGTGGGTGTGCGACGCAGCGATGACCAGCCGGTAGCGCATCACCGGTTCGCTGTTGATCCTGTCGTTGCGGGCGGTGGGCAGCTCTGGGCCGAGCGCCACGTCGGCGAGGCGCTCGTGTAACAACGCCGCGATCTCATCGGTTGCGGCGATCCCGAGGGTCACTTCCACGTTGCCGGACCGTGCCGCGAACGCCTGCAACAGAGCGGGTGCGGCGGCGTGTCCGATCGTGCTGGTTGCGACGACGCGGATGAGTTCGGGCGCACCCTGTGATTGGCGTACCGCTGCTTCGGCCTCGTCGGACAGGTGGACCATCTGTGAGGCGATGCCGACCACCCGCTGGCCTGCGGCGGTCAGCTCCATCCCGGTGGGGGTGCGGGTGAGCAACTGGTCGCCGAGGCTCTGCCGCAACGCAGTGAGCGCTTGGGACACTGCCGGCTCGCTCACCCCAAGTGCCGCTGCAGCCCCCTTGACCGAACCGAGCCGGGCGACCAGCACGAAGACCTTGAGCTGTGTGAGCGTCACCGCCGAACTGTACGTGACGAGTGCGGCGTTGGGGTCGGCTGCCCAGGGACAGGCCCGGGTCGCCCGCAATCTGATGTCGTGCCGGGCCAGATCGGAGTGTCCGTGTGCGCTGTGTAGCTCCCAGAGCTACACAGCGCACGCGACGTCCGGCTCACCGCCATCTCGTCACCCGCATTGAAATACCGCTCGGTCCAAGGTCGCCCAGGGTGGCCCCGGCCGCGAGTTGTTCCGCAATCCCGGGCATACCGAGCACACGGACGATCTCGGTGAAACCTCGGGCGTTGCGCTCGAGCAACGAACGCAGCGCACTGACACGGGGATGACGATTCAGCTGCCCAGCGCACTGACAGCAAGCAAATCGGGACTGCGCAGGGATTCGGGTTCGCGCAAGGCGCTCTCGTCGGGGTCCTCGCCCGAGATCACGCCACCCTCGCCATGGGTGAAGTCGGGAAACTTGAATAGACGACCGTACGAGCCGCGCTTCCACTGCAACCACTCCTTCGTCACCACGGGTCCGCTGGAGTCCTCGTTGATCTCGAGGTGGTAGGTAAGCAGCCGGGATCCCGGTGTCTCGCGATACTTCAACTCGAACTCGATCGGCCCCTTGCTGCCCCGGCTGTGCAACTCCTTGAACCGGTTCCTCCGTTCCCATGCCGGTCGAAGACCCACGAGAAAGCTCTCGGAGAGGAAAGCGAACACATCGAACACCGTGGACTTGCCGCTGCCGTTCGGCCCCAATAACACGGTCAAGGGTGACAGGTTTTTGAGCTCGACGTCTTGTAACGCCCTGTAGTTCTTGATCTTGATCGACTCGACCCGAGGGATCGTGTGACGTGTCGGGCGACCTTGGCTGGAGAAGTTGCAGGGACGCTATCCGACATCACGGATGCACCGAGCTCCCCACGAGCGGTCACTCGGGCCCGATAACCGTTCGGTTATGTGGGCGTTGACCGACGCGTGCGCGAGCGGCATCATCGACTGGGTCGGCGCAAGGGGGCTCCGACACCGCCGACAACACAGGCCGAGACATGACGAGGTCAACCATGCAGACGCCACCACCGTTCGAGTACGAACGGGCCACGTCCGTCGAGCACGCGCTAGCGCTGCTGGAGCGGCTGGGGCCCGAATCACGACTGATCGCCGGCGGGCACAGCCTGCTGCCGATGATGAAACTGCGCTTTGCCCAGCCTGGCCACTTGATCGATCTCGGGCGCATCACCGAGCTCAAAGGCATACGCGAAGACGCAGGCGTGCTGCGCATCGGCGCGATGACGACGGAAAACGAACTCATCTGGTCGAAGCTGCTGCAAACCAAGTGTCCACTGCTCGTGGAAGGCGCGCGCCTGATTTCAGACCCGCAGGTGCGCTACAAGGGAACGATAGGCGGCGACATCGCGCATGGCGACGCCGGCAAC
>JAYURF010000696.1:0-2525 GCA_043756365.1 Acidimicrobiales bacterium | reverse complement strand
CCTCCATGCTTGGCGATGCTAGTTTCTGACGGACCGTCAGAAACCATGGGACTCACGTTGACCACCCCCCTCGCCGAGCTCTCCGACAACCAGTTCCGCTCCATTGTTCAGCGCTGGCTCGGCGATCACGTGGTCGGCGAGTTCGCCGAGTTGCGCGGCCGCGGCGGACCGGGCGACGAAGACGTCGGATTCGAGACGCGCGTCCGATGGGAGCGCGTCCTCGGCGAGGCCGGGTGGATCGGTCTCGGCTGGCCGGAGCGTCACGGTGGCCGGGGCGCAACCGTTGGCCAGCAGGTCATCTGGGCCGAGGAGTACTGCCGCGCCGAAGCACCCGCCCGGGTCAACCACATGGGCGAGAACCTGCTCGCGCCAACGCTGATCGAGCGTGGCACCGACGCTCAGCGCACCCGGTTCTTGCCGGGCATCCTCGCCGGAACGCACCGCTGGTGCCAGGGCTACAGCGAACCCGATGCAGGCAGTGATCTCGCCAACGTGCAGACCCGCGCCCACCTCGATGGCGACCAGTGGGTGATCGACGGCCAGAAGGTGTGGACCTCGCTCGCGCATGTGAGCCACTGGTGTTTCGTGCTGGTGCGCACCGAGGCGGGATCGCAGCGTCACAGCGGACTCAGCCTGCTGCTGGTGCCCATGGACCAGCCCGGCGTCGAGGTCCGTCCGATCGTGCAACTCACCGGTGGTGGCGAGTTCAACGAGACATTCTTCACCCGGGCACGCACCGGTGCCGACATGGTGGTCGGCACACCAGGCGACGGATGGCGCGTAGCGATGACGCTGCTCGGTTTCGAGCGCGGCATCTCCACCCTGGCCCAGCAGGTCGGTTTCGAGCGCGAGGTGCGCCACGTCATCGACCTCGCGCGCAGGTCCGGCGTCGCGAGCGATCCGGTGATGCGTCAACGGCTCATGGCCGCGCACACCGGGTTGCAGCTCATGCGTTGGAACGCACTGCGGTCGATGGGCGCCGGAGTGCCGGGGCCGGAGGCCAGCATCTCCAAGTTGTTCTGGGGGACCTGGCACCGTGACCTGGGCAACCTGATGATCGACCTGCTCGGACCGGCCGGATTGATCGGGCTTGCCGGCGCACACACACCGGGCCGCTACGAGCTGTCGTTGGAGCAGAAGCTGTTCCTGTTCTCGCGGTCGGACACCATCTACGGTGGCTCGAACGAGATCCAACGTAACGTGATCGGTGAACGCGTCCTCGGGCTGGCGCGCTGATGGCCGCACCGCTCGAAAGGCGCCGACGATGACCCCACCGAACCCGCCCTCCACCCCTCGCCCGAACCCGCCCACCACCCCTCGCCCGAACCCGCCCACCGCCCCTCCCCCGGCGCGCGGACTGCTCCTCGGCGCGGGCGTGCTCGTCACGGCTGCGGCGGGCAGCGGCATCGGTTCGGCCACAGCGCAGCGCTGTCTCGCCGAAGGCGCGCGGGTGGTGATCGCCGACAGCCACGAGCGGCGGCTCCGCGAGACCGCCGAGGAGTTGGGCGTGGTCGGCATCGTCGCCGACGTCACCGATGAATCGAGCGTGCAGGCCATGATCGATGGAGCAGCCGAGGCCCTCGGCGGGATCGATGTCGTTGTCAACAACGCCGGCCTCGGTGGCACCGCCGAGGTGCACGAGATGACGGACGCGCAGTGGTCGCTGGTGCTCGATGTCACGCTCACCGGTACGTTCCGGGTCACGAGGGCTGCGCTCGCGCACATGTACCCGCGTGGTGTCGGCGTCATCGTCAACAACGCCTCGGTCCTCGGCTGGCGGGCGCAGGCCGGCCAAGCGCACTATGCCGCGGCGAAGGCAGGGGTAATGGCGTTCACCCGTTGCACGGCCATCGAAGCCGCGCCCCGCGGTGTGCGGATCAACGCCGTGGCGCCCAGCCTGGCGATGCACGCCAACCTGGCCAAGGTGACCTCGCCGGAACTGTTGGCGGAGTTGACGTCACGGGAAGCGTTCGGCCGCGCCGCCGAACCATGGGAGATCGCCAACGTCATCGTGTTCCTCGCCTCGCAGTACAGCTCGTACATGACCGGCGAGGTAGTGAGCGTCAGCTCCCAACACCCCTGAGGCACCGAATACGGTCTCGTGACGCCAGCACCGAGTCACGCACCGCCAAAGCGGGTCTTGATGTGGGCGATCATGATCGCTGCCAACGTGGGCACGAACGACAGCAGGCAACACCCCGTCTCCAAGCACCCGCCCGCAGCCCGAACGTTCGAAACTTCCTCGTCGCTGTCGCTGCTCAGCGATCGCCGGAACCGACCGGGTTGACCTTCACGATCACGCTCGCCCTCATCGTCACCCGTCACATCAACCGCATCGGACATCGTTCGATGCTACGTGACCCGAACGTGAACCGAGTCCCCGCGTGTCAACCGAGTCCACGCAGGGGGATGCGAGTGCCGAGCGCGCACCCGTGTGGGCGCTCGACACTCGGGTGCGAACCTCCAAGTCGGGCCACGCCGCAAGGGGCAGTCTGCTCGCGTGCTGCTCGCAGCCCGGTCTTGCA
>JAYURF010000695.1:0-2529 GCA_043756365.1 Acidimicrobiales bacterium | reverse complement strand
TGCTGTCAGCGGCAGCCTCATGGGGGGTGGCTACCAACTATGGGATGCGTTCCGGCGGGTTTGTAGGCGGCGCGTTCGTGGCCGTGTTCACTGCCGATCCGTGGCAGATCGCGCTTGCCCTGGGCGGCGCGTTCGCCACCTACCTGGTGGTGACGAAGCTGCTGATGCCGCGGCTGATCCTGTTCGGCCGCCGCAAGTTCGCGACGATGCTGATGCTGTCGTCGTTGATGGTGTGGACCGCGCTGTGGTTCGGCGACGAAGTGTTGTCACTGTCGGTGTCGAACCACATGCGCGTGTCGTCGCTGGCGCTCACCCCGTTGTTCCTGCCCGGCATGTTGGCCAATGACATGCAGCGCACCAGCCCTCGCCGCGTCCTGCTGGGGTTGTCGCTCGCAGCCGGGTTCGTGCTGACGACCACCTGGTGGATGTACGCAACCGTGCACCAGCTGCGCGAGCCGCTTGTGGTGAGGTTCATGGCGCTGGCTTTGTTCGGGTTCATCTTCTGGCCGCAGCTCAGCAAGCGACCCAAGGTGCTCGCCGGGCAGATCACCGCTGCGCTCGGCGAACGACTGCGACCGCTCCGTCCGTCGCTCGTCGTCGGGCACCGACTTTCCGCTTTCTACGCGCAGCGGCTCGTCAATGGTTCGCTCGCTGTCTCCGGCTCAGGCGCGCAGGTCGCGCCGGCGGCCTGGTCATCGGGCGGGTACCAGCAGTGGCGCGCGGCACATGAACACGTCGCGGTCGACGCCGAGCAGTGGCTGGAGTCCGAGCTCGGACAACCGCGGCGGCGGAACCTTCGCCTGCTTGGCACCGGAGTTCGACCGGTGGGAGGCCGCCTGGCCGCAGCACCGCAATCGCTACCGGGGGCGACTGACGACTACACCCGGAAGGTGGCGGACCTTCTCCGCGGCGACGGCGAGGCCGGATACGTGTCGTTCGCTGACAGGGATGGTCTTCTGGTTTCGTGATCGCCGTGGCCGTCGAGCGTGTGAATGGGGCCGACACCCAGGCGTGAGCGGTCGCGGGGCTGAACCGACCGGTGCTCAGTAGGCTGGAAAACCTATGTGCGGGATCATCGGAGTCGTCAGCCGGCCATCGACGCGAACGGTGCCCCGCGACGCTGCGCTTCTTGCCTTGCTGGACGAGGCCGTCGCCTCGCCGAGCATCGCCGGGAGCATCGCCCCCAGCGTGGAGTGCGACCGCCTGCTGCGCGGCGTTCCCGGAATGCATGCCCTCGTCGGCCGTCACGGTCTCGTCGCTTCGATCACAGCCAGGCTCGATCAGCTCGACGCCCGTGTCGCCGAGGAGGAGTTGCGCTTGGAGCGCGGCGAGGGGCTCGACCCCGATGAGGTCGAGCGTGCCAGCGCCACGCTCATCGCCATGCGTGACGCAATCTGGGCGATCCGTAACGACCGCATCCGTACCGCTGGCGAGGTTGGCCGATTCGTTGGCAGTGACGGCGGAGATGCCGCGATTGCCGGGTACTTCGCTGTGCAGATCGCCTTGTCGGCTCTCGACCGGCTCGAGGTCCGCGGCCGCGACTCTGCCGGCATCCACCTGTCGGTGTGGGGTCACGAACTTGCCGCCACCGACGCCGCAGTGGTGTCGTTGTTGCACCAGCGGATGTTCGATCCGTTGTTCCAGAACGGATCGGCTCGACTCGTCGACGGCTGCTTCAGCTTCGTGTACAAAGCTGCCGCCGAGATCGGCGAACTCGGCGACAACTCCCTCGCGCTGCGCGCAGGTGTGCACGGCGACGCGCTGCTGCGGCACGTGCTAGCCCAGCCCGGAACGCGCGTCACGGTGCTTGGGCACACTCGCTGGGCCAGTGTCGGCATCATCAGCGAACCCAACTGTCATCCACTCAACTCCGACGAGTTGGAACGTGTTGGCGGTGAAGCCGACGGGCCCTACGTGGTGGCCGCGCTGAACGGTGATGTGGACAACCACGCCGACATCCGGGCGCAGTACGGATTGCGCATCCCTGGGCCGATCACCACCGACGCCAAGGTCATTCCCGCAGTGATCTCGCGGCTCGCGGCGGCTCAGGCCTCGGGTGATCTCACCGAGGCCTTCCGCCGCACGGTCGCTGGATTCGATGGCAGCGTTGCCATCGGTGCTGCGATCACGGCACGTCCGGATTCGATGTACCTGGCACTGCGCGGCAGCGGCCAGGCCCTCTACGTGGGGCTCGCCGACGACTGCTTCATCGTGGCCAGCGAGCCGTACGGAGTGGTCGAGGAAACGGACCGGTTCGTGCGTGTCGACGGCGAAACTGCCTCGGAATCCGGTAGCCGTGGTCAGGTGTTCGTCCTCGACGGCTCGCTGGCTGGCGAGCTCACGGGCATCAGGCGGATGGCCTACGACGGAACGGATCTCCCCATCGACGAGGCGCAGGTGGCCACGGCCGAGATCACCACCCGCGACATCGACCGCGGTGACGCCCCGCACTTCTTGCTCAAAGAGATCCACGAGGCACCCGACAGCTTCCGCAAGACGCTGCGCGGCAAGATCGCCGGTACCGACGAA
>JAYURF010000694.1:0-2533 GCA_043756365.1 Acidimicrobiales bacterium | reverse complement strand
ACGGCGCCGAACACGTCTGGTTGGCCAACACCGACGCCGACTGCGTCGTCCCGGTCGACTGGCTGCGGGCCCAGGTAGTGGCTGCGACCGCCGGTGCCGATGTGGTGCTCGGCACCGTCGATCTCGACGCTGACGAGGCGCCAGCCGCGCTTTTCGCTCGTTTCCGCTCCAGCTACGTCGTGCATGGTGATGAGCACCCTCATGTTCACGCAGCGAACTTCGGCATTCGGGCCACTGCCTACGCTGCGCTCGGCGGGTGGAGGACGAGCACCTTGGTGGGGGAGGAACATCGATTGGTGCAACGGGCGAGGTCACGCGATCTCTGTGTTGTCACCCCGGTCGACCTCGCTGTTGTGACCAGCAGCCGCCTCAGCAGCCGGGTACCGGGCGGATTCGCCACGGCGCTGGCACAGCATGCCGGAAGTGGCTGAGCGGGCCGACACGTGACGCCCTGTAGGGTCCGGCAGTCATGACCGCTCCGATCGATCGTTCCTCCGCTGTTGTCGACGGCGTGTATCGGGAACTGTTTGCGGCGATCGACGAAGGTTTCTGTCTCTGTGAGATGATCCTCGACAGCAATGGCGAACCCGTCGACTACCGCTTCATCGAGGTCAACCCGCAGTTCGAATCGATGACCGGCTTGGTCGATGCGCCAGGCCGCACCGCCTACGAACTCGTCCCCGACCTGGAAGACTCGTGGGTCGCCACATATGGCGCGGTTGCCCTCGGTGGCACCGCGACGCGATTCCAGAACGGGTCCGCGGCGATGGGGCGGTGGTTCGACGTGTTCGCCACCCCGGTCGCGCCGTACGGCCGTTTTGCGCTCGTGTTCAGGGATACGACCGCCCATCATCTCGCTGAGGCGGCGCTCAAGGAGAGCGAGGAGCGCTTCCGGAACATGGCCGATCACGCGCCGTTGATGATGTGGGTGAGCGACGTCGACGGGCATTGCACCTACCTCAACAATCGTTGGTTCACCTACACCGGCCAATCCCCGACGCTGGATTGGCCGAACTGGGCTGATGCGGTCCATCCCGACGACATCGAGGCGGCCACCCGAGACATGGGTCGCGCTCTTCGAGCGCGCGAGCCGTTCGCCGTCGAGCTCCGGTTACGGCGCCACGATGGCGAGTTCCGCTGGACGATCAATTCGGCCGCAGCCCGCTTCGCAGCCGACGGAGGATTTCTCGGCTACGTGGGCTCCGTGATCGACATCCACGACCGTGTCGTTGCGGAGGACGCGGTGCGCGCCAGCGAAGCGCGGCAGAGGCAGCGCCGGCAACGTGCCGAGTTGCTCGCCGAGATGATCTCCGAGATCGAGGCCATCGAAAGTGATCAGGGCCGGCATCGACGTGTGGTGGAGATGCTGGTCCAAGGATTCGCCGATGTCGCAGTGATCGACGTGGACGGCGTACGCGAGGCGAGTGCTTGCGCTGTCGACGTTGACCCGCTGCTGTTCGACAGCGACGCGGCAAACGCGGAGACACCGTGCGCGACACGAATCGAAGCACCAGTCGTCGTCGGTGGCGACCGTTTCGCAACGCTGATGGTCGGCCGGAGCGCCGAGTCATTCAACGACGACGACCGCGCGTTCATCGCCATCGTCGCAGAGCGCATCGGGGTGATCCTGAACGCTATGCGACTGCGCGAACGCGAGCATCAGGTAGCTCTGCGGTTGCAACACGCCCTGCTCCCCGACACGGTGGTCCAGCACCCCCGGGTGGAGATTGCCGCCCGGTATGCGGCGGGCGATCAGATGCTCGAAGTCGGTGGTGATTGGTATGACACCGCCGTGCTCGACGACGGCAACGTGCTCGCAGTGGTCGGTGACGTGGTCGGCCACGACCTCGACGCGGCGGTGATGATGGGCCGGTTACGGGCGGTGTTCGCCGTGCTCGCGACGCGAACCTCGCAGCCCGGGCAACTCCTACGCGAACTTGACGAGTACGCGCGTGGGGCGGCAGATTTCACGACGGCGTGTTGCATCGTGGTGGACCCGGACACGGGGCAGCTGACGTACTCGTCGGCTGGGCACCCTCCGCCACTGGTCGTCTCACGTACCGGCGAGACGCGCTGGTTGGACGGTGGCCGCTCCACCCCGCTGTGCGTCGGGCCGCTGTTGGACAGGCCGGAAGGCACCACCACGGTTGAGCGGGGCTCGACGGTGATCCTGTATTCTGACGGGCTGGTCGAACGGCGGGAACTGATCGACATCGGTCTCAGCCGACTCGAATCGGCTGCGGCTGCACTCTGCGGGCTTCCACTCGAACGCCTCATCGACGAACTGATGGTTCATCTGGATACCGCAACCGCCGGTGACGATGTGGTGGTCGTCGCCGTTCGGTTGAGGTAACGCTTCGGTGGGCAGTAGTACTTTTTGTGACGGCCACTCCCGCGCCGACATAGAGGTGGTGAGGCTCATGGACCATGACGATGACATGCGGGTGTTGGTGCGCCGAGCGGCAATGGCCGACGCCGACGCGTGGGAGGCCATCTTTCGGCGGTCGCACCCGCGTCTGGTGGCGTTCGCCCG
>JAYURF010000693.1:0-6987 GCA_043756365.1 Acidimicrobiales bacterium | reverse complement strand
CTCCAGCCCGCGCCCGCCGCCAGTCGCTGCCAGTCCCAGCGTGTCATCCGAGTCCCAGCCGGTCGAGCGAGCCTCAGCGTGTCATCCGAGTCCCAGCGTGTCATCCGAGTGCGGAGAGGGGGACCCGAGGGTTGAGCGCGCACCCGTGCGGGCGTTCGGCACTCGGATGGGCACGTGACACTCGGATGACACGCGTGGGCTCGGGTCGGGCTCGGGTCGGGTCGGGCTTGGGCTCCGGTCGGGCTCCGGTCGGGCTCGGCACACGGGGCGCTGGCGAGGTGACGGATACGATCGGGCGATGCCGATCCATCTTCGAGCCGAACCGTCCGACTACGCAGGGGCGGTACTGGTTCCCGGCGACCCGCGGCGGGCGCGCTACATCGCCGAGACGTTCTTCGATCCCGGCGCCCGGTGTGTGAACGAAGAGCGGGGCATGCTCGGCTTCACCGGCAGCTTCGGGGGCAAGCCGATCAGCGTGCAAAGCGTGGGGATGGGCGGTTCCAGCGCGGCGATCTACTACACCGAGCTCGCCGAGCAACTGGGCGCAACTCGCATCATCCGCGTGGGTACCGCCGGTGGCTTGGCAACGGGACTACACATGGGCGACACCGTCGTCGCCGTCAGCGCCACCTGCGACGACCCGATGATCGACATCCTCACCCACGGTGACCGCCACGCGCCAACTGCCGACTGGCGTCTCGTCGAGCACGCCGCTCGATCGGCACGAGATGCCGGAGCGACCGTGCACGTCGGCCCGATCGTGACCAGCGCAGTCTTCTACGACACCCGCCCCGGAATGATGAGACGGTGGAAGGACCGTGGGCATCTGGCGGTTGAGATGGAGGCGGCGATCCTCTACACGCTCGCCGCGATCTACACCTTCGAGGCGCTGGCCGTGATGACGATCAGCGATCTCATCGACGACGACGGGTCGGCCGAACGGATCAGCGACGACGAACTGAAGGCCGGGGTCGACAAGATGATGGAAGTCGCCTGCAAAGTCGCCGTCGCCGCCCTGTAACCGCA
This sequence comes from Acidimicrobiales bacterium, assembly GCA_043756365.1. GTDB lineage: Bacteria > Actinomycetota > Acidimicrobiia > Acidimicrobiales > Ilumatobacteraceae > VFMC01. The sequence continues at coordinate 5,961 of JAYURF010000693.1, read as the reverse complement.
TGGCCACGCCAGCGCGAGCGTCAGACCTACGCCGCACTTTGTCACTATCAACCGGCCCAGCATGTTCACACCGACAAAGTTCGCTGGGGGACCGCCGGACCGCACGGGCGCGGCGGCGCGGGGCGGGGCGGGCGAGGCGTCAGATGAGGCCGAGGTCGCGTACGGCGTCGCGTTCTTCGGCTAGTTCGGCGGTGGAGGCGTCGATCTTGGCGCGGGAGTACGCGTCGATGTCGAGGCCTTGGACGATCGAGTACTCGCCGTTGGCGCAGGTGCACGGGAAGCTGGAGATGAGCCCCTCCGGCACGCCGTAGGAGCCGTCACTGACGATGGCCATGCTCACCCAGTCGCCCTCGGGGGTGCCGAGGGTCCACGAGCGGATGTGATCGACGGCGGCCGACGCAGCCGACGCGGCCGATGACGCACCGCGGGCTTCGATGATCGCCGCGCCACGCTTGGCAACCGTGGGGATGTAGGTGCCGTCCACCCAGGCGTGGTCGCCGACGAGTTCGTAGGCGTTCGTGCGCTCGCCGCCGACCATCACGTTGGCGTGGAACAGGTCGGGGTACTGGCTGGCCGAGTGGTTGCCCCAGATGGTCATGTTGGTGACGTCTGTGACCGCTACACCTGTGCGCGCGGCGAGTTGACTGACCGCTCGGTTGTGGTCGAGACGGGTCATCGCCGTGAACCGGCCGGGATCGAGACCGGTCGCGTTCTGCTGGGCGATGAGCGCATTCGTGTTGGCCGGGTTGCCGACCACGAGCACCTTGACGTCCTTTCGTGAACTCGCTCCGAGCGCCTGACCTTGCGGTTTGAAGATGCCCCCGTTTGCGCTGAGCAGATCGGCGCGCTCCATCCCAGCCTTGCGCGGCATGGCGCCCACGAGCATCGCCACGTCAACGTCACCGAAGGCAACGTCAGCGTCGTCGGTGCACACGACCCCGGCGAGCAACGGAAAGGCGCAGTCGTCGAGCTCCATCTTCACGCCCTCGAGCGCCTTCAACGCTGGTGTGATCTCGAGCAGGTGCAGGATCACCGGGGTATCGGGGCCGAGCATCGAGCCCGAAGCAATACGGAACAGGAGGCTGTAGCCGATCTGGCCGGCAGCACCGGTGACGGCAACACGTACGGGGGAGGTCATGGTGCCGAGCGTAGGCCGCGACACCAACGAGCGAAAAGCCCGCTGGGCCACGTCACTCGGGCACAGTCTCGGCCACAGTCTCAGGGACGGTCTCAACCGGTTCCAGGTACACGATCTTGTCATCCATCCCGACAATGCCGAAGATGTAGTTGGCGTAGAACTGCTTTGCCGTGCCGGTTCGCAGGTGGACCCCGCCGTCGGACCCGCTCAGCTCCCCCTCGATCTGCAAGGCGAGCCCGGCCCAGTCGAGCACGGTGACGTTGGGATACTGGCCCGGCAACGCCCAGATCAGCTGGTTGTTGGTCTCGATGTAGCCCTTCGGGGCCTTGACGGTGAGGAACACCACCTGGGGCACCTCGTTGGGCGGGAGGAACGACATGATCTTGGCGTACGTCTCGGGCTCGACCGGGCCATTCGTTCCCACTTGCAACACGACGATCCTGCCGATCTGACCAGAGGCGCGGTACTGGCCGACGATGTTGGCGATGTCCTCCCCGCCCGCGCTCTTCGTTGCGTTGACCTGGAAGCCTCCGACGTGGAGTTCGTCGATCGCCCCGAGCATCACTGATTCACCGATCGCCCACGGAGGACGCTCGTCGACGGGGATGGTGGTCGTGGGCACCACCGTGGTGCTCGTTGTGGATGTGGTGGTGTCGGTCGGCAACAACGAGGGGCCGACCGACTGGGGCAACGACGTGGTGGCCGGCTCGGCAGGGACCGGGCTGGCGGTGGCGGTGGCGGTGGCGGGCGACTGTAGATCCATCGCGACGGCACCCTCGGCGTTGGCGCATTCAATCGTGCCGACACAGCGGTTGGGGGCCATCGCCAGGCTGACGCCGGCCCAGCCGAGCAGCACGACGCCGACCACACCGAGCCCGGCGAGTTGGCGGCGACGGGCAAGCGCAGTGCGACTGGGGCGACGTCGCTCGCCACGCAGCCACGAGCCGATGGCGCCGCGTCGGATCGGCATCTCCACGCAGCGGTAGCTGGCCTCGGTGAGCGGCAGGGTGATCAGCATCGCCAGCACGAACTGCCACACCGCGAGCGAGCGGCCGGCCTCCTGGCGGATGATCTGATAGATCGGCCAGTGGTAGAGGTACATGCCGTAGCTGCGCGTGCCAATCCACGACAGCACCGGCGTGCCCAACAGCTTCCCCGTGATCGCCCCCCGGTGCGTGACCGCGGCGATCAGCAACAGCGTGGCGATCCCCGTCGCGAACAGTCCGCCTCGGAACAGCAACCCACCGAACCGTGATCCGGTGAGGATGTTCACCGCAGGGTCGGCCAGGTGCGTCTTCCACATGAGGTAACCCAGGCCAGCGAGGCCGATCACGGCGAAGCCATCGAGCAGGAACCCTTTGTTGCGCATCGGTCCACGCATGATCGCAACGGGCCGCCACACCATCGCAAATGCGGCGCCGAGCATCAGCCCGCCGGCGCGCGTGATCGTGCTCAGGTAGAGCGTGTCGTTGATGCTGATGCAGCGCTCACCGAATCGCCAGTAGCCACGCGAGTCGCCGGCCGAGCAGGAGGAGTTGATGTCGCCCGGCACGTACAGCACGGCGACGACGAGCGTGATCGCGACGGCAACCCCGAACAACCACAGCCCCACGCGAGGCAGCCGGGCACGACCGCGACGCAGGATCGCCACCATCACGAGCGGCCACACGAGGTAGAACTGCTCTTCCACGGCGAGCGACCACAGGTGCCGCAGCGGCACGAACGCCTCGTTGGCGGTGTAGCCCGCGCCGACAAAGATCTGGTACCAGTTGCTGATGTAGCCGACGCCACCGACAACGTCGCCACGGGTGCGGCCGCGAGCCTCCGGTTTGAACAGCGCAAGGTAGATGGTGAGCAGCGCCAGCATCACGAACAACGCTGGCAGCAGCCGCCGGAAACGGCGCAGCCAGAACTGCTTCAGGCTGACGTGCCCACTGCGTTCATGTTCTGCTATCAACAACAGCGTGATCAGGTAGCCGGAGATGACGAAGAACACCTCGACGCCGAGGAACCCGCCGTGCAGCCACGAGTTGTTGGCGTGGTAGATCATCACGGCGACGACCGCAAGCGCGCGCAAGCCATCGAGGCCCGGCAGGTGCGGAACTCGGCTGATCTGCCCGGTGGGCGTACGCGGTGGAGACCAGTCGGCCATCACGGCCAAGTATTCCAGTTGCGTGACGAGAATCGGCGGCAGACCCGCTCAGGGCTGGTGCGCGAGACCGAGCGCCGAGCAGATCGAGCGGGTCGCGCCACTGCGGTTGAGTGTGTAGAAGTGCAGCCCGGGCGCGCCGGCTTCGAGCAGCCGGGCGCACAACTCGGTGGCGATCTCCACCCCGATCCGGGCTGCGTCGTCACCGTCGTCGCCGGCTTTACCGACCCGTTCGACCAGCCATGAGGGCACCTCGGCGCCCGACATGTGCGCCATGCGGCTCACCTGGGCGAGGTTGGTGACCGGCATGATCCCCGCCACCACGGGCTTGTCGACGCCGTGCGCGGCGAGGTCATCGACGAGCGCGAGGTAGTGGTCGATCTCGAAAAAGAACTGGGTGATCGCGAAGTCGGCTTGACGCAGCTTGGCGGCCAGATGATGCCGGTCCGAATCGCGATCGGGTGATCGGGGGTGGAGCTCGGGGTGGGCCGCCACCCCGATCGAGAACGCCCCCGTCGCGCGGATGTCGTCGACCAGTTCGCTCGAAAAGCGGTAGTCGCTGTCGACCAGCGGCACCCCATCAGCACCTGCGTCGGCCGGCGGATCGCCGCCGAGGGCAAGGATGTTCTCCACGCCTTCGGCGCGGTAGTCGATGAGGATGTCGGCGATGTCGGCTCGGGTATGGCCCTGGCAGGTGAGGTGGGCCATCGGCGAGATGGGGGTTTGGCGGCGCACCCATGACACGAGGTCGGCGGTTTTGGTGCGGGTGCTGCCGCCGGCTCCGTAGGTGACGCTGACAAAGCTCGGTTCGAGGTGTTCGAGCTCGGCGATGGTGCGGCCGAGGCTGAGCCAGCCGGCGTCGTTCTTCGGGGGGAAGAACTCGAACGAGCAGGTGGTGCCGGCGGCGAGTAGATCAGCGATCCTGGCCATGACATTCAGCATGTCAGGGATCGGCGGCGTGCGGCGGTCAAGCTGTACGAAACACCAACGCTACGAAGGGCAACCATGTCGCAGGAACCCGGGTGGTTCAACGACCCCTACGGTCGATTCAAACAGCGGTACTGGAACGGAACCGCATGGACCGAACACGTCGCCACCAACGGCGTCGCCGCAGTCGATCCGTTGGGAGCCTCGACGGTGATCCCCATCGTCACCCCGGCCAGCGCGTACACGGCGCCCGTCGTGCCGAGGGCGGCCTCCGGAGCGCACCGGTTCCTTGATCGACTCGGGCCCGATGCGCGCACCCGACCCGAGCCACGCCTGTCGTTTGCGATCGCGGGAGCTGGCGGCGTGGTGGCAGCGGGCGGCGTGATCGCCGGGATCGTCGGCGAAAGTGACTCGCGGGGCCGCTTGCTTGCTGCGGCCGTCGTCATCATCGGCGCCGCGCTCGCGGTCCGGTTGATCGTGAAGAACCAACCAGATCTCCACGCGGCTGCGGTGGGCGCCGGCGTGGTCGGCATTGGCGCCTTGGGAATCGCTATCGGCGGCGAGGACACCACAGCCGCGTGGGGTGTGCTCGTCATCGCCGTGTTGTTCATCGCGGCATGGGTGCTGCCCGGCTTTCGTGGCCGACCGCTGATGTTGGGAATCGGGGCGCTCCTGCTCGTGGCCGCCCTTGGCTCAGCGGTCTCGACCGAGAGCGGAGACCACGACGGCAGCGGCGACCTTCTCGATGGGTTTTCCTCCCTCGGCAGCGGGCTCCGTACGTCGGCAGTGGCGCTCCTGTTGGCTGCGGCGGCGTTACTGATCCTGGTGTGGTGGCTCGATCAGGCCGGCTACGCGGGCGTGGCCACGAGCCTGATCGTGCCTGCCCTTCTGGCCAGTTTCGGCGGCGTCCTGGTGTCGGCCGTGGGATTCGACAGCGCGGGCACTGCGGTGCTCGTACTCGCCATTGGACTCACTGTGTGCGCCGTTGGCAGCCACGGCAACCGCCGCGCAACCACGTGGTGGGGGGCGCTGATGTCGAGCATCGGTGTCGTCAGCTTCCTCTCCATCACGATGAAGCCGACTTCGGCGGGGGCGTACACGGCGATGCTGCTGCTCAGTGCTGTTGCGCTCATCGGCGGACCGGGCATCGCGCGTGCAGTTCGCTCCGCCCGTGCGGCCACCGCCACACCGCCCGGCCCTTCGCCCGGCCCTTCGCCCGGCCCTTCGCCGGGCGCATCGCTGCCACCGCCAACCCCGTAAGCCCGACCGGGCGTCGCTGCCGGCTCAGTGGCGGAAGTGGCGTTGGCCGGTGAAGACCATGGTGATGCCGTGTTCGTCGGCGGCGGCGATGACTTCGGCGTCGCGCACGCTGCCGCCAGGCTGAATGACCGCGCGGATGCCGGCGGCGGCGAGGGTGTCGAGGCCGTCGCGGAACGGGAAGAACGCATCGCTGGCACAGACGCCGCCCGTTGCGCGGCCGGCCGACCGTTCGGCGGCGATGCGGGCGCTGTCGAGGCGGTTCTGCTGACCGGCGCCGATGCCGAAGGCTTGACGGTCCTTGGCGTAGACGATCGCGTTACTGCTGACGGCAGCGCACACGACCCACGCGAACGCCAGGTCGTCTTGCTGCGCGTCGGTCGGTGCGGACGCGGTGACCACGCGCCACCCCGAACGATCGGTGGACACGGGATCCACCTGTTGGACGAGCAGGCCACCGTCGATCGAACGCACGTCGAACAGCGAGCCA
>JAYURF010000692.1:0-6988 GCA_043756365.1 Acidimicrobiales bacterium | reverse complement strand
CCAGCTGATTCAACCGATCCTGCCGAACTACATGGGGGCGAACGTGCGCGGCCTCGTGCCGGCATTCCTTGGGCCGAGTACCGCGTCGCGCCCTGATTGGATCCCGCGGTGCGCCGCCGCCGCCCGCCAGGTCGTGCTGTTGGTGGTGGACGGTCTCGGTTGGGAACAACTTCGCGACCGGGCCCACCTGGCACCGACCCTGTCAGCGATGAGCGGGGGCCCGATCACCACGGTGGCGCCGACCACCACGGCCACAGCGCTCACCTCGATCACCACCGGCCTCACCCCTGGCGAGCACGGGCTGGTGGGATACCGCATCGACGTCGGCGGGGACGTGCTCAACGTGTTGCGCTGGCAGGCCGACCGCGGCGGCGATGCCCGCCGCCAGCACGAGCCGCGCCGGTTGCAGCCATTCACCCCGTTCCTGGGCGAGTCGGTGCCGGTGATCAGTAAAGCCGAACTGTCCAACAGCGCCTTCAGCGAGGCCCACCTGCGCGGGTGCCGCGCTCGCGGTTGGAGGGCGGCCTCCAGCATTGCGGTGGAGACGCGTGCGCTCCTCGGTGCCGGCGAGAAGTTCGTGTACGCGTACTACGACGGGATCGACAAGATCGCCCACGAGCGTGGCTTCGGAGCGTTCTACGACGCCGAGTTGAGCACCGTCGATCGCTTGGTGGCCTCGATGCTCGAGGCGCTGCCGTCGGGTGCTGCCCTGGTGGTCACGGCAGACCATGGGCAGGTCCACGTCGGCGATGCTGTGGTCTCGGTGGCGCCCGAGGTGGCCCGTCATGTTGCCCGTACCTCGGGCGAGGGACGGTTCCGGTGGTTGCATGCGCGGGCCGGCGCGACCAATGATCTCGTTGCTGCCGCGCACGCCAGCCACGACGACACGGCGTGGGTGGTCACCCGCCAACAGGTGCTCGACGAGCAATGGTTCGGACCGGTCGTCAGCCCGCCGGTGCAGGCCCGACTCGGCGACGTCGCCCTCGTCGCCAGGGGTGAGGTGAGTTTCGACGACCCATCCGATTCCGGTCCGTACCCGCTCGTGTGCCGCCACGGGTCGCTCACGTCGGCCGAGGTGTATGTTCCCCTGGTTGCGGCAACAGGGTGACCACGGCAATCGGTCAGCTCACGTGAGCCTGTGCAACATGACCTGTGCAACACGACCTGTCCCTCACCTCCGGAACGAGCCCTTCGATGACGACTGAATCCCCCTCCCAGCCCGCCGAGAACTTCGACTCAGGAGCCGGAGAGCCGATGACGGTCGAGCGGGGTGAGCTCGTCAACGGAAGCCCGTCATCGTCGGCCGGTGCGACGTCGGCCGGTGCGTCGTCGGCGGGCGCGTCGTCGGCGGGCGATGGACTGACCGAGACCGTGTCGGCGCCGGCCAAGGTGATGCGTATCGGTTCGATGGTCAAGCAGTTGCTCGAGGAGGTGCGGACGACCACCCTCGACGACCCGAGCAGGGAGCGGTTGGCCGAGATCTACGAGCGCTCGATCGTCGAGCTCAGCGAGGCGTTGTCACCCGATCTCCAAGACGAGCTGCGCAACCTGGCCCTGCCGTTCCGTGACGGCGAGGTCCCCACCGATGCCGAACTCCGCATCGCCAAAGCCCAACTGGTCGGCTGGCTGGAGGGTCTGTTCCACGGCATCCAGGCCACGCTGTTCGCTCAGCAGCTCGCAGCCCGCCAGCAGTTGGAGCAGATGCGTCAGCTGCCCCCCGGCGCCCAAGGCGGTCCCGGAATGCAGATGCAACCCGGCCCAGCCGACAACGAGCGCCCGGGCACCTATCTGTGACCGTCGGATCTGGCCGCGATCCGGACGATCTGGGGCGTCCCGTTGTCCACGTTGTCGCGCGCGGGCTAGCGTCACTGCGAATCACATTGATGTAAGTCGGCGGCTCGGTGAGGCCGTGCGACGGTGATGCTTGCCAGGAATCGACGTCGAAGGAAGGAGGTGCCCGTTGGGCGATTCGTTCACCCATCTGCATGTCCACACCGAGTTCTCGATGCTCGACGGTGCCGCTCGGCTCGACGAGCTCGTCGCCAAGGCGGTGGCCGACGGGCAGCCGGCGATCGGCATCACCGATCACGGCAACATGTATGGGGTCCTCGAGTTCTACAAGGAATGCCGGGCCCAGGGTGTGAAGCCGGTTATCGGCACCGAGGCCTACATGGCCTTCGAATCACGCTCGGAGCGACCCACGCGGCGTGGCCGCCTCGACGATTCCGGAGGCGACACCGAGGGGGGCAAGAAGCTCTACTACCACCTCACGTTGCTGGCCGAGACCGATCAGGGATACCGCAACCTCATCCAGTTGGCCAGCTTGGCGTTTCTCGAGGGCTACTACTACAAGCCAAAGATCGACTGGGAGCTGCTCGAGAAGTACCACCACGGTCTCATCGCGACCACCGGGTGCCTTGGCGGGCAGGTGTTGCAATCGCTGCTCAACGGCGACGACAAGGGTGCGGTCGCCAAGGCGGCTCGACTGCAGGACATCTTCGGCAAGGACAACCTGTTCGTCGAACTGCAAGACCACGGTCTGCCGGCCCAGCGCGAGACGAACCCCAAGCTGATTGAGATCGCCAAGCGGATTGGGGCACCGCTGATCGCGACGAACGACTCGCACTACACCCACCAACACGACCACGAGGCGCACGACGCCTTGCTGTGTGTGCAGACCAGTGCATTGCTGAGCGACCCGAAGCGGTTCAAGTTTGAAGGGACCGAGCACTACCTGAAGACCGCGGCCGAGATGCGCCACCTGTTCCGCGACTTCCCCGAGGCGTGCGACAACACCTTGTGGGTGGCCGAACGGGCCGACGTGACCATCGAGTTCGGCAAGCCACAGCTGCCGAACTTCCCGATCCCTGAAGGGTTCGCCGACGACGCCGCGTACCTCGAACACATCACCTGGATCGGTGCCGAACAACGCTGGGGAGGCCAGTTGCCCAGCGCGGTGGTCGAGCGGCTCGCCTACGAGCTGTCCACCATCAAGTCGATGGGCTTCGCCAGCTACTTCCTCATCGTCTGGGACCTGATCAAGCACGCCAAAGACGGTGGCATCCGGGTCGGTCCCGGCCGCGGTTCGGCGGCGGGCTGCGCGGTGGCGTACTGCCTGCGGATCACCGATCTCGACCCGATCAAGTACGACCTGCTGTTCGAACGGTTCCTCAACCCGAGCCGCGTTTCGATGCCCGACATCGACATGGACTTCGACTCGCGTTACCGCGACGAGATGATCCGCTACGCAGCCGAACGATACGGCCGTGACCACGTGGCTCAGATCATCACTTTTGGCACCATCAAGGCCCGCAACGCGGTGCGCGATGCGGCCAGGGTGCTGGGATTCCCGTACGGCGTCGGCGACAAGGTGGCCAAGGCCATGCCGCCGTTGGTGATGGGGCGCGACACGCCGCTGCGGTACTGCTTCGAGGAGCACCCCAAGTACCTCGACGGGTACAAGGCGGCCAGCGAATTGCGGGCGATGTACGATACCGACCCCGACGTCCAGCGCGTGGTCGATGTGGCCAAGGGGCTCGAGGGCTTGAAGCGCAGCGACGGCATCCACGCCGCGGCGGTGGTGATCACCAAAGACCCGCTCACCACCTACCTGCCCATCCAGCGCAAACCCGAAGCCGGCGTCGCCCCAGCCGACGCACCGATCGTCACCCAGTACGAAATGCACGGGGTGGAATCGCTCGGGCTGTTGAAGATGGACTTCCTCGGTCTGCGCAACCTCGACGTGATCACCGACACCGTCGCCATGGTGCGCGCCACACGCGATCCGGCCTTCGACATCGATTCGGTTCCCCTCGACGATCCGGGCGTGTTCGCGCTCCTCGGCCGCGGCGACACGATGGGCGTGTTTCAGCTGGAATCGCCACCGATGCGGGCGTTGCTGCGCTCACTGGCGCCCACCAGCTTCGAAGACGTCTCGGCCGTGCTCGCGCTGTACCGGCCCGGTCCGATGAGCGTCAACATGCACTACGACTACGCCGACCGCAAGAACGGTCGCCAGGAGGTCGTGTACTTCCACGAGGACGCGAAGGAGGTGCTCGGCGATACCTACGGCTTGATGATCTATCAGGAGAGCGTGATGCGCGTCGCTCAGAAGTTTGCCGGCTACTCCCTCGCCGAGGCCGACAACCTGCGCAAGGCGATGGGCAAGAAGAGCCGCGAGGTGATGGCCAAAGAGCGCGATAACTTCGAGGCCGGATGTGAGCGCGCGGGGTACGGTCGGGCTCTCGGCGAGAGCCTGTTCGATGTGATCGCCAAGTTTGCCGACTACGCGTTCAACAAGAGCCACACCTTCGGCTACGGCCTGGTCACGTATCAGACGGCGTTCCTCAAGGTGCACCATCCGGTCGAGTACCTGGCGTGCTTGCTGACCAGCGTCAAGAGCAACCTCGACAAGGCGGCGGTGTACCTCAGCGATGCCAGGTCGATGGGCGTGAAGGTCCTCACGCCGCACATCAACCAATCGGTCACCGACTTCGCCGCGCTCGCGCCGCACGAGGTGCCCCCAGAGGTGCAGTTGCCGATCGGTAGCCCGGGGGCGATCACGTTCGGGTTGTCGGCGGTGCGCAACGTCGGCGAGGGGCTGGTCGGCCAGATGCTGGTCGACCGCGACGCGAATGGCCCGTACGAATCGTTCTACGACTTCGTCGAGCGCGTGCCGGAACCGGTCCTCAACAAGCGCACGGTGGAATCGTTGATCAAGGGTGGCGCGTTCGACCACTTCGGGCTGACGCGCAAGGGCCTGCTGATGGTGTTCGAGCAGATCATCGACACCACCTTGGTGCGTCGTCGCGAACGTGACCAGGGGGTGATGAGCCTGTTCGGTGACCTCGGCGACGACGGCGGCAGCGGTGGTTTCGACGAGCGCATCGCCATCCCCGAGTACGAATTCGACAAGGCGGAACGGCTGAAGTTCGAAAAGGAGATGCTCGGGCTGTACGTCAGCGATCACCCACTGCTCGGCGTGGAGGCGGCGCTGCGTCGCAAGGTCGACTGCACGGTGGCCGAAGCTGCCGAGCGCGATGACGGCTCGATTCTGGTGCTCGGCGGGCTGATCACCGGGTTGGCCCGAAAGTTCACCCGTAAGGGTGATCAGATGGCGGTGTTCGTCTTGGAAGACCTCGACAGCACGATCGAGGTCACCGTGTTCCCGCGGGTCCTCATCGAGCAGGGCCACAAGCTCACCGACGACGCGATCGTCACGGTCAAGGGTCGCGTCGACCGCCGCGACGAATCGCGGCTCGGGTTCATGGCCCAAGACATCACCATTCTCGAACGGCTCGATACGTCGTCATCGATGCCATTGCACCTGCGCGTTCCGGCCGCGGCGTTGAGCGAGTTGAAGATCCATCAGTTGCGCCGCATCCTGCGCGATAACCCTGGTGAGTCGTTGGTGTACCTGCACATCGGGCAGGGCAAGATCCTGCGGCTCTCCGACGAGTTCTGCGTCGATCTCGACAGGGCGGTACCTGAGTTGCGTGTGGCCTTCGGTCATGACGCGGTGATGTTGTGACCGTCACCAGATCGTGCGCTCGACCCTCCCGTTGCACCCATGCCACCAGGCAATCCATCACCCACTGGTGGAGAACGTGCGTGCGAGTGGCAGAATAGGACGCTCACGTCCACGCGTCTCGGTCACGAGTCGCGAACTTTCGACAGGGAGCACGGCATGTCAATCCAGGTGGAAACCAGGGACTGCGCAGCGCTCACCGACGCCGATCTCGATGAGATGGCGTCGATGGGAGGAGCGTTCGACATCGGGGTTTTGTCGAAGGCCAAAGAGGAGTGGGTATTGGTCGGTCGTGCCCGGATGGACGACAAGCTGCACGGATTCTCCTTCTCTACGCTCGAGCGCATCGGTGGCACACCGTGCGTACTGGTTGGTTTGCTCAGCGTCAAGCGGACCTCCAAGCGCGACACGGTGCTGCGCGGGCTGATGGGCGAAGCGTTCCACCGGGCGCTGATGGCGTTCCCCGACGAAGACGTCGTCGTCGGGTCGCGGTTCGTCAAGCCCGATGGTCTCGAGGCGTTCAAGCATCTCGACGAGCCGATCCCGCGCCCTGGTCATCGTGCCGTCGGCGAGGAGCGGGCGTGGGGCCGTCGATTGGCCCGCCGTTTCGGCGTTGACGCCACCTACGACGAGCAGTCGTTCGTGGTCAAGTCGAACGGCCAGAGCGGTTTCATCGACCACGAGTCGCTGAAGGTCGACAAGATCAGCCCCGAACAGACCGCGTTGTTCGCCACCGTTGTACCGGCCAAGGGCTCCTCGCTCATCGCTCACGGGTGGACCATGGCCGAAGACCTCGTCAAGCTGGGTGCCCGGCAGCTCACGTGAGCGAGTTCGGCGTCGTCGTCACACGACGCCGGATGTGTCGATCTTTCCGGTCCGATCCGGTCGATCCGACCCTCATCGACACCCTCGTCGATCTTGCCGTCCGCTCGCCGAGTGCGGGCAAGACCCAGGGTTGGCACCTCGTGGTGTTGGAGGGTCGCCAGACCGAGCGGTTCTGGCAGCACGCGTTCCCCCCGCAGCGTCGTGAGGGGTTTCGCTGGCCTGGGCTTTTCGACGCGCCGGTGCTTGCCCTGCCGCTCGCCGACCCCGCGGCTTACGTGGCCCGCTACGGCGAACCCGACAAGGCCGCGACGGGCTTGGGCGGCGGTGCCGACGCATGGCCCACGCCGTATTGGACGGTTGATGCCTCGATGGCTGTGATGACCCTGCTCCATGCCGCCGAGGACCACGGATTGGGGGCACTGCTGTTCGCAGTGTTCAACGGCGCCGAAGCGGTGCGTGACGAGCTTGGTATCCCCGCCGACCTGCAGCTCCTCGGCGCTGTCGCACTCGGATGGCCAGACGACACCGCGCCAGCGTCGGGGGCGAGCGCCCGTCGACCCCGCCGAACCCCCGCAGAAGTCATCCACCGCGGCCGCTGGCAAGCCCCCTGACCCAGCCCAACCGAGTCCCCGCGTG
>JAYURF010000691.1:0-2540 GCA_043756365.1 Acidimicrobiales bacterium | reverse complement strand
ATGTCATCGCCGCATGCCTCGAAGCCCGACGCCTGGCCGGCAGCGGCCCAATCACAATCCTCAGTTGCGACAACCTGCCAGGCAACGGCGACGTCGCCCGCCGGGCGATGACCGCGGCGGCCGCTCGTCATTCGGCACAGCTTCACCACTGGGTGAGTGCCTGCTGCAGCTTCCCCAACTCGATGGTCGACCGGATCACCCCGGCCGCCGGCAGTGCCGATCGGCAGTGGCTGATCGACGAGTTCGGAATCGACGATCGGTGGCCGGTCATCGCTGAACCCTTCAAGCAATGGGTAGTCGAGGATCAATTCATCGCCGGTCGCCCACCCTGGGAGCTTGCCGGGGTGCTGTTCGCCGACGACGTTCACGCATGGGAGCTGTACAAGCTGCGCCTGTTGAACGCCGGCCACTCGTCCATCGCCTACCTCAGTGCGCTCGCCGGCATCATCCACGTCGACGAGGCGATGGCCACGAACGAGGTGCGTACATACCTCGAGACCTTTCTGTGTACCGAAGCACTCCCGACGCTCACTGAGATTCCCGGGCACCCTCGCGAGGACTACATCGCCATGGTGCTCGGCCGATTCGCCAGCCGCGGAATTCGCGACCAGATCGCCCGACTGTGCATCGACGGAACCGCCAAGTTTCCGACGTTTCTGGTTCCCACCATCCTGCGCCAGCTCGAGATTGGCGGGCCGGTGCACCTCAGCGCCCTGGCGCTCGCCGGATGGGCCCGGTATCTCGCCACCGTTCCAACGAGCGAGCAGGCATTCGATGCATCGGGTGATGCGACGCGGGCTCTGGCACGGGAATCCATCAACGAACCGTTGCGCTTCCTCGAACTTACCGAGGTGTTCCCTGAGTCGCTCCGATCGAACGACCGGTTCCGTGAGGCCTTCGACGATGCCGCCCGCCGGCTCGCGCACGAGGGTCCCTTGCGCGCCATGATGAGCTGAACAGATTGACGGCCGAGGAGCGAGGCATCAACCCGATCACGAACGACCCAGCCCGGATTTCGCGGATCCCCCACTTCCGCCAGCAGGAGATCTATCTCATGGCGCTGCGGAACGGTTCGGTCGATGTCACCGCTCTGTCCCGTCACTTCGATGTCACGACCGAAACGATCCGCCGCGACCTCAGCGACCTACAGGACCGCAACCAGGTCAGGCGGGTGCATGGTGGCGCTGTACCCGTGCAGCGCCAGGCGTTCGAACCGATGATCGAAGCGCGTGACGCGCTCAACACGGCAGAAAAGCACGACATCGCCAAGCTCGCCGTCACTCAGGTGCCCGAGCGAGGTTCGGTCATCGTCGATTCGGGTTCGACGCTTCGGCGGCTCGCCGAGATCTTCCCTGCGGACAGCACCGTTCAGGTGATCACGAACTCGCTGATGACCGGGGTCGCCCTGGCCCAGCGGGGAGTCAAAGAGCTCACCGTTCTCGGCGGAACAGTGCGGACCAACACGTTGGCGATGGTCGATGCGTCAGTCGTCGAAGCGGTCCGCAGGCTCAAGGTGGATGTGTTGTTCATCAGCTGCGACGGGTTGTCGCTCGATCGTGGGCTGACCACGCCCTACCGCGAGGAGAGCCTCGTGAAGCGAGCGATGATCGAATCGGCACGATGGGTCGTTGTGCTCGTCGACGCAAGCAAGTTCGGCAACGATCAGACCTTCGGATACGCCGGTTTCGACGACATCGACGTGTTGATCACTGATTCTCGCGCGTCTGACGACCATGTGAAGCACATCGAGTCGATGGGTGTCGAGGTGCAGCGTGCCCAATGACCTGGCCCGCTTCGCCAACCTCGCCGAGGTGGCGAGCGACGTCTGCCAGAGCGCGGCCGAGATTGTCCGGCAGAGCACGGGGTGGGCGGTGGAGCTTGGCCGGAAAAGCTCACCGAGTGACGTCGTCACCCAGACCGATGTCGACACGGAACGTCACATCCGCACCCGGCTGCACGAGCTGGTTCCCGGCAGCACCGTGATCGGCGAAGAGCACGGCGTGACGGGCCTGGTGGGCGACGAAGTCGTTTGGATCGTCGATCCGCTCGACGGCACGGTCAACTTCACGTACAACCTTCCGATCGTCGCAGTCAGCGTCGCCGCTGCCGTCGATGGCCGGGTTGTGGCCGGCGCCGTCGTCGATGTCGTCCACCGCGAGGCGTTCGCCGCATCGCTCGGTGGCGGGGCAACCCTCGATGGTCACGCGCTGTCCGGTTCGCGCTGCACGTCACTCGATGAAGCCCTGATCACGACGGGCTTCTCCTACTCAGCGGAACTCCGCGGTGAGCAAGGCTCGATCATTGCCTCGCTGCTGCCGGCGGCCCGCGACATCCGCTGCTTCGGCTCGGCGGCGCTGCAGTTGTGCTGGGTGGCAGCCGGCCGGGTCGACGCCTACTTCGAGCGTGACACCAAGCTGTGGGATTACGCCGCAGCAGCACTCGTCGCCTCGGAAGCGGGCCTTTCGGTAGAGCTGCCCTGCCCGGAAAACGAGGGGTTGTCGGTCGCCGCACCGGCGGCTGTCTTCACCGCATTGCGCAGC
>JAYURF010000690.1:0-2541 GCA_043756365.1 Acidimicrobiales bacterium | reverse complement strand
TCGAAGGGGTCGACATCGCTCGCTTCGGCGGACATTTCGATCCTCGGTCTGAGCGGTAACGTCAGCGTCACATGTCGGAAACTGGTCGCAAGCTTGTGTTGGTCGCAGCCGCTGTGCTGCTCTACTTCGTAGTGCTGATTACGGTCTGGGCGGTGCGCCCGCTCGACGACTCGGTTCCTGTCGGCACGGATTGGGCGCCCACGATCGCGGTTCCGCCGGAGCCGCAACGGCTGGTGTCGCAGCCCGTCGACTGCAACACGCTGTTCGACGATCAACCGCGCAGCACGCCGTTGCCGCAACTGACCCCACAGCCGGCTGATCGGGCCGCTCTCGCATTCCAACGTGAACCCTGCGAACTCGTCCACGCGAACGCCCGCCGGTTGTTGGCGATCAACACGGTGGTGGTCATCGTTGCGTTGGCGGTGCTGACTTGGTTGGCAATGAGGACGCGCAATCCAGCGACGTCAGCAGACGATGCCGGCGGTGCGTAGGTCGGCGATCTCCTCGGCTGCTAGCCCGGCTTCGGTGAGGACTTCGTCGGTGTGCTCGCCGAGGTGGGCAACCGTCCAAACGGGTTCGGACGGGGTGCTGGCGAACCGGGCTGGGGGCCTGGGCTGACGAACCCGACCGGCGGTCGGGTGGTCGAACTCGATCACCGAGTCGTTGGCGACGACCTGGACCTGACTGGCGACATCGGCGAGCGCCGTGACGAGTCCACACGGAACATCGTTGGCAAGGAGCTCACCAACCGCATCGTCGACCGACAACGTCGAGAACGCGTTCGCGATCAGCCCGCCGAGCGTCTCGAAGTTCTCCATGTTCAGCATCGCGCTGATGCTGTTGAACCGTTCGTCGTCGCACCATTCGGGATGCCCGAGCGCTCGGTACAGCCCCATCCGCTGTTCGATGGTTCCAGCGAAGTACACGAGTTGCCCGTCATCGCACTGCGTGAGCGAGTAGATCTGTGCGAGGGTGGGCCCAGCTTTGACATCGTCGTCGAGCAACGTTTCGGTCATCATCCCGTCGGGCCACAGAAAGCTGATCGAGGCATCGACCATCGACAGATCGATGTGTTGCCCGTGCCCCGTCCGCTCACGGTGGAACAGCGCAGCGGTGACCGCCTGGGCTGCGTAGCCCGCGGTCGACTTGTCGACGACGGCATGGCGGATCAGGTCTGGGAACGGGATCTCTGGATTGACCTGCAGCGCGATGTGGCCAGTGATCGCCTGGATCACAGGATCGAAAACTGGCCGATCCGCCATTGGCCCCAAGAGGCCGTAGCCCGAGATCCACAACGTGATCAAGCGCGGGTTGGTCGTACGCAACTCGGCCGGCCCGAGGCCGAGTCGTTCCATCACGCCGGGACGGAAGTTCTGGATGACGACATCAGCACCATCGATCAGCCGTCGCACCACCGCAACGCCGCGTTCGTCGGCGAGGTTCACGCAGACCGAGCGCTTGCCACGATTGGTCGAGATGAAGAATGCGTTCAGCCCGCCCTTGCTGTAGGACGGGTACGGGCGCAGTCGGTCACCCACCCCCGGCGGCTCGATCTTGACCACGTCGGCGCCTTGATCGGCCAGGATCGTCGCGGCCAGCGGGCCCGACACGATCTGGCTCAGATCGATCACGCGCACCCCGTCGAGTGGTCCCATCGTCGTTCCCCTTGCGTTCGATTGGTGTGGGGGAACCTACAGGATCCCCGATCACTCACGTTCCAAGCCGGGATCTACTGACCACTCGGGTTCGTTGGTGCGGTTGGCCCGATCGATTTCGGTGCGCTGCCGGTGAGGGCGGCCAGTTCCTCGCTGATCAGTCGCACGATCAGTTGACGATCCTGAAAAGAGAAGGTGCAGCTGCGTCGTGCCGACCCGAAAACGAAGCGACAGGTTCGACCGACCCGACCGGGCATCTGGCGGCATGGGGTTCATGGCATGCGTGCTCGACGCGTAGGGTGCCGCAGGTGAGAATCCGGGTTGGGGTGTTGGGGACGAGTTGGTGGGCCGACGCGATGTACCTGCCTGCCTTGGCCGGTCACCCCGATGCGGAAGTGGTTGCGGTGTGCGGCCGCCAGCCGTCGCCGACCGAGGCGTTCGCCCGCCGCTGGGCAATCCCCGCATGGTTCACCGATCCGGCCACGATGTTCGCCGACGCGCCGTTGGATGCGGTCATCATCGCCACCGCCAACGACAGCCATCACGACCTCGCGAACGCAGCCATCGACCGCGGTCTGCACGTGCTGTGCGAAAAACCACTCGCCCTGAATGCCGACCAGGCCGCCGTGATGACCGAACGGGCCGATGCCGCCGGTGTGGTCACGATGGTGCCGTTCACCTACCACCACATGCCGATGAACCGGTGGGTACAGCGATTGATCGGCGACGGCTACGTCGGCCGGCCGCTCCATGCCAATCTGCGCTACTACGCAGGGTTCGGGTTCGGCACCGGCTACTCGTGGCGCTTCGATCGTGATGTTGCTGGATCGGGGATCATCGGCGATCTCGGCTCGCACTTCATCCACTTGGCGCGCTGGCTACTTGG
>JAYURF010000689.1:0-2542 GCA_043756365.1 Acidimicrobiales bacterium | reverse complement strand
CGTTGCTCTCATGATCGGCGCGATCCTCGGTGCCCTGGCGCTCGCGCTGCTGTTCATCGAATGGCGAAGCGCCCTCGTGAGCGCCCTGACCGTGGCCGCCTCGGCCGCAGCGGCCGGGATCGTGTTGTACCTACGAGACACCACGATCAACTCGATGGTCGTGGCTGGACTGGTGCTCGGCATTGCGCTCGTCGTCGACGAGGCGGTGACCGCCACGGCCAACGCCACGCGCCGGCTCCGCGGCAACGGGCACGAAGAAGGCGTCGGCTCGGTCCCCGAATCGTTGATCCACGATGCGATGGCCGAGATTCGCGGTCCGGCGCTGTACGCAGCCGTGATCAGCGCGGTGTCGTTGCTCCCGCTGTTCTTTCTCGACGGGTTGTCGAGCGATCCGTTCTGGCCACCGGTCGCGCTCTCGTACCTCCTCGCCGTTGGGGCCTCGATGTTGGTCGCGCTGACGGTGGCACCGGCACTCAGCTTGATGATGTTCGCGAAGAGGCCAGCCCCGCCTCGCGAACCGGTCGCAACGTCGCTGATCCGCCGCGCCGTCGTTCGCCCGCTGCGCGCCACGACGGGCAAGCCGGTCATGGCGCTCGGTGCCTGCGTGGTGTTGGTGGCCGTCGGCGCCGGCGCATTGCTACGCCTCGACGCGAACGTGCTGCCCACCTTCCGGGAGAGTGATCTCCTCGTCCAGTGGGAGTCCAAGGCAGGTACATCGCTGCCGGAGATGACCCGTATCACGGCCAGGATCAACAGCGAGCTCGAAGCGGTCCCCGGTGTGATCAAGGTTGGCAGCCACCTCGGCCGGGCGATCACCTCCGACCAGGTCGTGTCCGTCAACTCGGGCGAGCTCTGGGTGCGAGTCGACGCGGACGCCGACTACGACGCCGTGGTCGCCGCTGTGGAGCAGCGACTCGACGGCTACCCGGGCATCCGTCACGAGGTGCTCACACACTCGGGCGAGCGGATCAACGACGTGCTGGGCAACGACGCCTCGCCGATCGATGTGCGTATCTTCGGCGAGGACCAAGCGGTACTCGACGCCAAAGCGGCCGAGGTGATGGCTGTGCTCGGCGGGATCGACGGTGTGGTCGAGCCGCGTATCGTGGCAGCGGTCGACGAGCCGAGCCTCGCCATCGCCGTCGACTTGGACCGGGCCGACGAGGTGGGCGTCAAGCCGGGCGACGTTCGTCGGGCAGCGGCAACCATGCTGCAAGGCATCGAGGTGGGGGCGCTGTTCGAGGACCAGAAGGTGTTCGAAGTGATCGTCAAGGGCAGCCCGGCGCTGCGCGACAGCATCGACGGCATCCGTGACCTGATGATCGACACACCGTCCGGTGGACATGTCCGCCTCGGCGACGTGGCGGATGTCAACATCGCCCCAACGGCCAACGTCATCTTCCGTGATGCATCGTCACGAGCCATTGACGTCGTTGCCGATGTGAGCGGTCGTGATGTTCACGCGGTGGCCGACGAGGTGGAGCGCGAACTCGCCTCGGTGCAGTTCCCGCTCGCGCACCACGCCGAACTGATCGGCGACCACGCGGCACGGCAGGATGCCGAGCGCCGTTTGCTCAACGTCGCCGCCGTAGCGCTGGTGGGCGTGCTGTTGGTGCTGCAGGCCGTGTTCGGCAGTTGGCGCCTCGCCGGGGTGATGCTCATCACCCTGCCGGCTGCGTTGGCTGGGGGAGCGGTCGGCGCCTGGCTGGTCAGTGATTCGTTGTCGTTGGGGTCGGTTGCAGGCCTGTTCGGGTTGCTCGGGTTGGCCGCCCGCAACGTGGTGCTGCTCGTCAAACGGTACCAGCGGCTCGAGGCCGAGAATCCGAGCACCGACCGGGCGGTCCTGGTCGACAGGGCGACGGTCGAGCGGATTGGGACCATGACGATCGCCTCGCTTGGCGCAGCCGTCGGGCTCGCCCCGCTGCTGTTCCTCGGCGATCTTCCTGGCGGCGAGATCGTCCAGCCGCTTGCGGTCGTGATGCTCACCGGGCTCATCACCATGGCAATCGTGACGGCGTTTGTCGTTCCGGCGCTGTACCAGCGCTTCGCCCCGTCGGCGATCATCGCCGACCTGTTCGCCGACTCGAACGTGCGCGTGACTCCGTCACCCGTCCAGATCCCCATCCAAGTTCCAGCCCCGGGAGGCGCAAATGTGTAGGACCAGCAGGCTTGTGTTCGTGTTCGGACTCGTCGCCGGCGGGCTGCTGTCAGGATGCTCCGACGATTCCGACGTGGCTACCAAGATCGAACCGGCCGTTGTCGACGAGATCGCAGGATCCGAGCTGAAGCGGGTCACCCTGACCCAGGATGCGTCGGATCGGGTCGGCGTCGAAACCGGAGTGGTCGCAGCGGCCGCAGCGTCTGCGCAGACGGTGCTCCCGTACGCAGCGGTGGTGTACGACGCTGACGGCGACACCTGGACCTACGTCAACCCCGAGCCGCTCGTGTTCTTGCGGGAACGGATCGTCATCGAAAGTATTGATGGTGACATTGCGACCCTCAGCGAGGGACCGGCGGTGGACACGAAGGTGGTTGTGGTCGG
>JAYURF010000688.1:0-2547 GCA_043756365.1 Acidimicrobiales bacterium | reverse complement strand
GGACATGGACATGCGGGCAGCGTATGCATGAGGGGCGGGGTACGCGAGGAACACGTGGGCTGCAGGCCGGGGCGGGGTGGTGGTCGGGCCCGGCCTGTGGAGCGGTGGCGTGTCGAGAAAGCCACGGTGGCGGTGCGTTTGTCGACACGCGGTTGCTCCCAGTTGGCCGGGCACGTGGAACACGTGGGCTGCAGGCGGGGTGCGCGAGGCTGGCGCGGTGACCGTGCTGATCGACGAGCCGAGGTGGTGGTTCCGTGGTCGGAGGTGGTCGCACCTGGTGAGCGACGACAGCCTCGATGAACTCCACACCTTTGCCGCGACGGTGGGGATTCCGCGGCGCGGATTTCAGGGCGACCACTACGACGTGCCCGAGGACTACCACGCCGAGATGCTGGCCGCTGGCGCGGTGGCCACACCGAGCCGTGACCTGGTTCGCGCACTGCGCGGGGCTGGTCTGCGGCTGAGCCCCGCGCAGCGCCGGGCACGAAGCTGAGCTGTGCTCGCACGTTTCTGCCAAGCACGGCCCGGTCACCAGCGGGCTGGTTCGCCAAAAAGGTCACGCGGGCACTCAGTTCCGGCGGGGCCGATCACGAACCACTCGAGCAGCTCCAGACCGAAGGAATCGGCGATGGCGCTGGCTTCGAGCCAGCGGTCGACGTCGCCGGGACACACGGCCCCGCCCGGACGAACCGAGGCGATCAGCAGCGAATGGATTGCCGGGTTCTGACACATCGCCATGCACATCACCTCGGTGACATCGACGACGGCGTCGGGACTTACGGTGTCGGAAACGACGGTGATGGTGCCGCCGCAGCGGCGGTCGTCGAGCGCAATGGCAATGGTCTCGTGGCAGAGCGGTTCGGCGATGGCGACCGAGAGCAGGGCGAGGGCGTCGTCGGAACCGTTGACCGGGTCGCGATACGCCCGTGGGACTTGAGGGACAGTGTGGTGGCGCGACATGGCACCCTCCGAAAGGCAGTGTGTGGATTGGGCGGGGGAAGCCACTGGGCACCATACGCAGGGGGTCTCACAGAGATGATGTGATGACCGTCCACGGATAGGAGCGGCGGCGGTGTGTCGCCCTACGATCCCCGTCCATGACTGCAGCCGCCGATCGCGTGACGATCTATCACAATCCACATTGAAACTCGTCGATCAATGCCGTGAGCATTGCCGAAGAACTTGGCGTCGAAGCCGACATCGTTCACTACATCAAGACCCCACCCGACGCAGCAGCGCTGAACGAGATCATCGCCAAGCTGGTTGATCCGCCGACCGCCTTGGTGCGCCGCGACAGCATGTGGGCCAAGCTCGGCCTCACCGACGCCGACGCGCAAACACCCGAGCAGGTGGTTGCCCTCCTCGTCAAGCACAAGCAACTGTTGCAACGGCCGGTGGTGGTGCGTGGCGACACTGCGATCGTCGGCCGGCCGAAGGATCGGGTCCGGCAACTGTTGACGGCCCCGGCCAGCCAGTAACTGGCCGGGAATAGGCACAGGTAAGTCCGCGTGCACGAGGGGGACGCGACGAGACCGGCATGGGTGGTGATCCGTCCCGCGTTCGACCCCTGCGCCAGGCCGTTCCACACGATCACCGAGCAGCAATGGGAGGTGGCGTGGGAAGCACCGATGCGCGATGTGATCGCGCAGATGCAAACCGCGTTCCACGCGGGCACACGACGGATCGTCATCGTCGTGCCGACCACAGCGATGTCGGGTGGATCGTGCTACGTGCACGTGGCTGCACCGGCGGAGGGCATCCGCCTCCTCGTCAAGTCGGCTGCTCGCCAATGGGGCCACCACGGGATCACGGTCAACGCGGTGGCGCTCAGCCCCGACAGCTTTCTCGACGAACCTGATTTGGCCGGACCGACGTCGCTGGCCCCGGCGGCGCTGCCCACCAACGACGCATCCGCGCTGATCGAGTTCCTGCGCAGCGACGCGTCCGGTGACGTGACCGGGCAGACGATCGTCGTCGACGGCGGGGTGTGGATGTGAGCGGCAGGCTCGATGCTCGGGTGGCCATCATCACCGGGGCGGGGCAAGGGGTTGGTGAGGGCATCGCCCGGCGCCTCGCCGCCGAGGGTGCGCACGTGGTCGTCGCCGCCCGCCGCGCTGCGACCGGTGAGCCCGTTGCCGCGTCGATCGTTGCCGCCGGTGGTTCGGCCGTGTGCATCGAGACCGACGTGACCGAGCGGGCCAGTGTCGAAGCGTGTGTGCGCAACACAGTCGAGTGCTACGGAGCCCTGCATGTGATGGTGCACAACGCGTTCACCGGCGCAACCCGGCACCGCCTGGAAGACACTGTCATCGAGCAACACTGGGACGCGATGTCGCGCACTGCGGTGTGGGGTTCGTTCTACTGCGCACAGGTCGCCTACCCGCACCTCGTTGCTGCAGGCGCACGGGGCCGGCTGATCCTCGTCACGTCGCCGTCGGGTGTGGAGGGCAGCGCCAACATCCCGCTGTACTCGCCGGTCAAGGCGGCGCAGCGGGCGATGGCCAAGAGCCTCGCTCGCGAGTGGGGCCACCACGGCATCACCGCCAA
>JAYURF010000687.1:0-2547 GCA_043756365.1 Acidimicrobiales bacterium | reverse complement strand
GCGGATCGCGGACCTCGATCATCGCGATGATGCCACCCTTGACATCGTCGTCGCTGAAGCTGAGCGTGTCACTTTCGCCCCTGGCGACGTGAGCGGCCCAGGCTCCGGCGAAGCAGTCGGCTTGCTGCTCGCCGTCGACGGTGGGCAGCCCGAGGTCGAACACCCCGGCTCGGGCCTGGATCGCATGGCCGAACTCGTGGGCGGCCACCACACCGACGGCCGCGGTGCCCAGGTTCTCCACCAGTGCCGGCAACAGTTCAGCGTCGTCGTAGACGATGATGTCGCCGCAGGTGGTGTAGAACGCATTGCCGGCCACGGCGTCGTAGGGAACGCCGCCGTCGCAGCTCTCCGGCAACGACTCGCGCTCGGGGTAGTGGGCGTAGATACCGGAGACAGGCTCGAATGGCTCGCCGTACACCAACGGGTACTGCTCGGTCCAGAACTCGTTGATGTCGGCGAAGGCCGCGTTGAGGTAGTTGTCGTACGATCTCTCTGGCTTTGCATCGCCGAAGTCGATGATGCCCCCGTCGACGGGTGCGGGTGTGGTGTCCTCGGTGGGTTCCAACGGGTTGCTGGGATCGGTGTTGCTCGGCACCGTGTCGGCCGAGTCGATTTCGATCGAGTCGGATCGACGCGCCGTCACGCCCTGATCGAAGTCGCCGCACGCCGCAACCAAGGTTGCAGCGACGAGCAGGGCAACGGCTAAACGGGGGGCAGCCATCGGCCGAGCATACGTGTTCGATGGCACGGATTTCGCCGCGCTCTGGTATGAAACCTCCATGACCCAGACATCCCCTGGCGGCGATCGCCCGGACGCCCCTGACCGCGACGTGCTGCTCGCCATGTTCGAGATCCAGAGCCGCATCAAACTGTGCGACGAGCGCTTCCGCAGCATGCTCACCAGCGGGCAGATCCAGCTGATCTATTACTCGCCTCGCGGTCAGGAATGCATCAGTGCCGGATGGGGCGTGCACCTGCGCCCCGACGACTACGTCGTCACCATCTACCGCGGCCTTCACGACCATCTGGCCAAGGGTGTTCCACTGCGCGACCTGTGGGCCGAGTTCCTCGGGCGGGCGACCGGCACCTGCAAAGGCAAGGGCGGGCCAATGCACATCACCCATCCGGCCTCGGGGCTGATGGTCACCACCGGCATCGTCGGTGCCGGCATCCCGATCGCCAACGGGTTCGGGCTGGCCGCACAGATGGACGGCACCGATCAGGTGTGCGTTGTCAACTTCGGTGACGGCGCCGCCAACATCGGGGCGTTCCATGAAGGCCTCAACATGGCTGCGGTGTGGAAGTTGCCCGTGATCTTCGTCTGCCAGAACAACCTGTACGGCGAGCACACCCCGATGGCGATGAGTACCGGCGTCGAGTACATCTCCGAGCGCGGCGCGGCCTATGGGATGCCTGGCGTCACCGTCGACGGCAACGATCCGGTCGCGACCTGGAAGGCAATGGGCGACGCTGTTGCCCGCGCTCGGGCAGGAGACGGACCCACGCTGGTCGAGGCTCGTACCTACCGCTTCTACGGTCACTTGATGGGCGACGCGATGGAGTACATGGACAAAGAGGAACGGCGACTGGCGATGGAGGCCGACCCGGTGGTGGCCTATCGCAACTGGCTGCTCGGCAATGGTCATGCCAGCGAAGCACAGCTCGCCGAGATCGAAGAAGTCGTCATCGCCGCGATCGACGATGCGGTCGAGTTCGCCATGAACAGCCCGTTCCCCGACGAATCCGAGTTGTACACCGACGTCTATGCGGAGGCCACGTCATGAGCGCCGAAACCGATTTCCCCGTGCTGCCGATGGCTTCGGCGATCAACCAGGCGCTCGACGTCGCGATGGGGCTCGACCCGAAGGTGTTCCTCCTTGGAGAAGACATCGCCGAGCCGTCGGGCGGCGTGTACAAGGTGACGAAAGGATTGTCCACCAAGTACGGCACGAATCGAGTTCGCAAAACGGCCATCAGCGAGCAGGCGATCATCGGCGCTGCAGTTGGTGCGGCGATCGCCGGGTACCGGCCGGTCGCTGAGATCATGATGATGGACTTCCTTGCGGTGTGCCTCGATCAGGTCACCAACCACGCGGCCAAGATCCGGTACATGTCGGGCGGGCAGACGCCGGTCCCGATGGTGATCCGCACCTCGGCCGGTGCCGGCCGGGGTTTCGGCGCGCAGCACTCCGAACTGTTGGAGTCCTGGTTCGTGCACACGCCCGGCCTCAAGGTGGTCATGCCCTCGACCCCAGCCGACGCGAAGGGTCTGCTGCTCACTGCGATCTTCGACGATGATCCGGTGCTGTTCATCGAGCAGATGATGATGTACTGGGACGTCAAGAAGTACGGCGGCCCGGTGCCGCCAGGCGATGTGCGTATCCCCTTCGGTGTCGCCGACATCAAGCGTGCCGGCACCGACGTGACCATCATCTCCTACGGCCGTCAGGTGCACGAATGCCTGCGCAGCGCCGAGACGCTGGCCGCCGACGGCATCGAGTGCGAGGTCGTCGATCTCCGCACGCTCGTGCCGCTCGACGAAGCCGC
>JAYURF010000686.1:0-2549 GCA_043756365.1 Acidimicrobiales bacterium | reverse complement strand
CGAACACCTGCTCGTAGGCATCGACGAACCGCGGCGTGATCCATCCGTGCGGGCGGCTGGGATCACCGCAGCGTTGCATCACCTCACGGAACCGCGTGTCGAACTGCACCTCGAAACGCTTGCAGCTCCGCCGCAGCGAACGACTCACCACCAAGCCGTCGAGCGGCAACACGCCGCGTGGGTCCGGCGACCACCAGCCGATCAGCTTCTTGCGGAACGGCATCGGGAACAGTCCGCTGCGGTACGCGGCCAGCAGCGTGCCGGGCTCGAGGTCGGCCCCAACCCCGCACAGCCCATTTTCGTCAGCGCTCGCGGGGTCCGGCAGTTGCCACCGCGTGAACGGCGGCTCGACAGGCTGCAGTCTCCGTGAGCCCATCGGCAACCTGGCGAACCGACCGGTCAGGTGCCGGCGAGCTTGGCGACGACGGGGGCCATCGGCAGCGTGCCATCGTTCTGGAACACGATGTAGCTGATCCCCCATCGCTCCCGCATCGCAAGCAGGTTCTCGGTGATCTGATCAACGGTGCCGATCTGGAAGAACGGTGCCGTCGCCACCACCTCGGGCGGTAGCCCGAATGCGGTCGCGAGCTGGCCGACCACGGCGTCGGGCTGATCGGTGACGACGGTCTTGAAGATCTGCAGTTGCAACTCGATGTCACCGAATCGGTTTCCGGCGGCGTCACGTACGAAGCCAATCTTTTCGTCGACGACGTCGGCGGCGGCGGTGCTCATCGAACGAGGGTTGATCGACCGGCCGACGATGGTGGGGTTGATCCCGACGATGTCGGCCTGCTGCGCGGCGAGGGTGAGCAGCTTGCGCCCGCCGCCACCGACCATGATCGGGATCGGCGACACCGGGGTGGGCTTGGCATCCACCTCGGCCACCGAATAGTGCTTGCCGGAGAACGAGAACAGGCCATCAGCCCACAGGCCGCGCATGATCGTGATCGCTTCGCCGAGCCGCTCGATGCGGGTGATCGCGTTGGCCTGATCAATGCCGGCGATCGCGTAGTCGTCCTTCGACCATCCAGCACCCAGGCCGAGCATGAACCGGCCATCGCTCAACAAGTCGATGGTGGCGGCTTCCTTGGCGAACAGCACCGGGTTCCGGAAATCCACTGCGGCCACATGCGGGCCGACGAGGATCGTCGAAGTCGCCGCCGCCGCAGCCATCATCGCCGGCACTGGCGCAAGCTGGTTACCGAAGTGGTCGTCGATCTGGAAGCTGGCGTAGCCGAGATCCTCGGCGGTGCGGGCAAGTTCTTGCCACTCCTTGGCCGATGAGGCGCGGGTCGCCTTGGTACCGAAGCGGAACGGATGGGTGGTCATCGACTCATCAGATCACTTCGCGTCAGTACGTGAAGAACCCGCGCTTCGATTTTCGGCCAAGGTGACCTGCCGAGACCATTCGCCGTAGTGTCGGCACTGCGGCGTAGTTCGGGTCGCGGAACTCGGCGTACAGCGCGTCGAGGATCGCCAGGGAGGTATCGAGCCCGACCAGATCGAGCAACGCGAACGGGCCCATCGGGAAGTTGCAACCGCCCTTCATCGCAATGTCGATGGACTCGATCGACGCGGTGCCCTGCTCATACATGCGCACGGCGTTGTTCAGGTACGGAAACAGCAGCGCGTTGACGATGAACCCGGCGCGGTCGCGAACCTCCACCGCGTCCTTTCCGCACGAGGTGGCGAAGGCCATCGCCGCGGCGATCGTCTCGTCGCTGGCGGTGATCGGGCGAATCACTTCCACCAGCTTCATCGCCGGTGCCGGATTGAAGAAATGAACCCCGCACACCCGATCGGGGCGCTGCGTCACCATCGCCAGTTCCACCACGGCAAGCGTGGAGGTGTTGGTGGCGAGGATGCCCGATGGCTTCACGATCTGTTCCAGTTCGGCGAAGAGTGCCTTCTTCACCGCGAGATCCTCGACCACTGACTCGATGACCAGATCGCACGCAGCGAGCGCCCCGAGGTGATCGGTCGCCGTGATCCTGGCGAGCAGGCCCTGGCGCTGCTCGTCGGTGGCTTTTCCCCGCTCGATGGCTTTCACCAGACCCTTGTCGATGGATGCCACCATGGCGTCCGCACTTGCCTGCGACCGGGACCTCACGACCACGGAGTAACCGGCGCGGGCCACCACCTCCGCCAGCCCAGCCCCCATGATCCCGGACCCCAGTACACCCACTGTCTTGATTTCAGCCATAGCTCCCCACCATACCTACTCACGGGTAACTTGAGCGAGCGGACAATCGAGCCGGTGCCCTGCACAATTCACTCCACGTTCATCCTGCGCGTCCAGCGCTGTCGCCACGCCTCGGTACGGTGAAACCCATGGATACCCGACTCGTCGAGCCCGCCACCGAACCGCGCCGCCTCATTGCGCTCGAAGCCATTCACAACTTCCGCGATCTCGGCGGCTACCCGACCATCGACGGCCGGGTCACCCGGTGGAACACGCTCTACCGCGCCGACGGACTCAACCGGCTCGCGGGCGCCGACCTCGAAGTCATCCGCGAACTCGGATTGAAGACCGTGATCGACCTTCGCTC
>JAYURF010000685.1:0-2553 GCA_043756365.1 Acidimicrobiales bacterium | reverse complement strand
TGCTCAGGTTGCTGAGCAGATTCATGTCAGCGCCCGCGCAGAACGCCCGGCCGGCACCGGTGACGATGATCCCGACGACGGCCGGGTCGGCCGACGCCCGCGCCATCGCGTCACGGATCTCGTCGTCCATCGCGTTTGTCCACGCGTTGAGCGAGGCCGGTCGGTTCAGCGTGATGGTCGCGACCGGGTCGTCGACCTCGTACAGGATCTCGTCGTACATCCGGGCACCATGCCACAGCCACCGGGCGCTCTCTACATCGGGGCATCAACCGCAGCATCGACCGCGGTGACCCTGACGGGCACGGCTGACAACTGGGCCATCCCGCTCAGGGGATCCAGCGCGTGGCGGTCGAGGATGCTGTTCACGTTCGCACCCTCGAAGCCGTGCACGATCGACACGGAGCCTGGCACCACCGCTGCGGTCACCCGGGCAAGCAACGTGAGCGAGCCGGTTGCCGTCGTCACCTTGATCTGATCGCCGTCGAGCACCCCGCAGGCCTCGGCATCGACCGGGTGCAGCAGGGCATCGGGCACGTCACCGTCGCGGAACAGCTGCCAGTTCATCCGTTTGACCACGCGCCGCGGGATGAGCACGAGCGATCCGGGTTCCGGCCGCGTCTGCTCGACGTCGGCACGGTGCTGAGCCAGCTGGGCCACCAGGCACTCCGGGACGAGCTGCCACGTGCCCGCTGGGAGCCGTGATGCGACCCAGCCGTACCTGGCACCGGGCTCGGCATGGAACCCGCCCGCCGCCCGCAGCGCAGCAACGCCGTCGCCGCGAGCCAGGCGGGCGAACATCGTGTCGGCTGTGGTGCCGATCGGGTCGGTCCCCTCCTCGCCGCCGAGCGCGTCGAGACCGATGCCGGCCGCAATCCGTGCCAGCGACTGCCACATCGGCGGCCGATCGGCGCGCGGTGCCACGACCGGATCGGTGTACTGCTGGTACATCACATTTGCGTTCGGCTCAAGCGACAGCACGTCTGGCCGTTCGAGCTGCCCGGCGCTGGCGAGCACGTGCGTCGCCAGTTCGGACGTGCCGTTGTGCACCACGTCGATCACCACGAGCACGTCGATGGCTGCCAGCGCACGCGCCACGCGTTCCGGTTCCGGCAGCGCCGTGATCAGGTTGGAACCGAGCACCACGAGCGCCCGAAGCCGCCCGGCCTCGATCTCGTCGGCGATCAGTGCCGCCGGCCACTCACCGCCGCAGCGGGCGATGTCGGGCCGAATGGCCGAGCGTGGCTCTGTGGGCGCGGCGCGGGGCAGCGTGTCGAAGCGGTCGAGCCGCGAGAACAGGCCAGGGTTGAACCACATGCCGCCGGGCTGGTCGAACGAATCGGTGAGCACCATCAGCGCCCAAGCCATCCACTCCCCCAGGTTCGCAGTCGGGTTCATTGTCGAGCCCGTGCCCGACAGGATCGCCAACCGGCCGGCGGTACGCACGGCACCGACGAGCACCGCGAGCTGCTCCGCCGAGAGGCCCGTACACCCGGCTGCCGTCTCGGCGTCGTACGGCTCGACCGCTGTGGCCAACGTGTCGACGCCCGTGGCTCGCTCGGCGAGCACCGCGAGGTCGATGTCGCCACCGGCGAGGAGCTGGCGGATCACGTGCGCGAACACTGCGTAGTCAGTGCCCGGCCGGAGCGCGAGGTGGTGGTCGGAGAGCAGCGCCGTCTCGGTGGCGCGCGGGTCGAGGGTGAACACCGGGCCTCGGGCACGGGCGGCGCGGATGCGCTCGACCGGGTTCGAGAACATGGTTGCGTGGCCGTGCGACACGACCGGGTTGATCCCGACGAACACGAGCAGGCGCCCGTGCTCCTCGTCGATCTGCGGGATCAGCAGCGGGGTACCGCCCATCTCGCTCGCAACCAGCGTCTTGGCGACCGCGTCGACCGTCGCCGTGCTGTACATCTGGTGCGAGCCGAGCGCCTTCTTGAACCGGCGCGCCGTCCACGTACCGAGCGCATCGGAGAATGCGCCGGTGCCGTGGAACACGCCGATCGCGCCGGTGCCATGCTCGTCGACCACGCGCTGGAGCGCGGCGGCGAGGTCGGCGTGGCCCTCGTCGATCGACACGTTGCGCCGCTCGGTGCCACGCCCGACGTAGGCCCCGGTCAGTCGGTTCGGGGAGTGGTGGGCGTCGCCGATCGCCCGTCCCTTTGCGCACAGGTAACCCTTGGTGAACGGGTGCGACGGGTCGCCGCGCACACCCACGATCTGTGCCGCGCCGCCGCTGCGTTCGACATCGACCAGCATGCCGCACTGGGCGGCGCAGATGCGACAGAAGGTTCGGGCCGACTCGACCATCAGGCTTCGACTCCGGCGGACGAACGATCGAACAGTGCAACGGTGATCAGCACAGGCACCCGGTGGGAACTCGACACATGTGTCAAGTTACACTCGCCGTGTGACTGAACTTTCGATCGAGCGGCCCGCACGTCGCTTCCTCCACATTTGCTACTGCTGCGCCGACGACCAGGAAGTCGCCAACTTCCTTGTCGCTGGCCTCGACATGAAGCAGGTGATGCGCACCACCGACCGGTACGACTCCGG
>JAYURF010000684.1:0-7054 GCA_043756365.1 Acidimicrobiales bacterium | reverse complement strand
TCGCCGGACGCCGCTGATCCACCCAAGGCGCCCGGCCAGGCCCTGTTCGAGCGGAACGACCTTCCTGAGATGACAGCAGCCATCGGGGTCACTCAGGTACTGCTCGTCGCCAATCGGCGGTGCGGGGGTCACGACAAGCTTCACCGGATAGCGCTCACCCACTGCGGCCACCGTGGCAAGCGTGTCGGAGAAGTGGTAACCGGTGTCGAGGAACAACACCTCGATCCCCGGCGCCACATTGGCGACGACATCAATCAAAACCACATCCGACGTCATCGCCGAGGCCACGATCAGTCGCTGCAGCGGGAACGTTTCGACCAGCCACTGCACCATCAGCGCCGGATCGCGATGGATGTCGAAGCGGGCGTTCATCGAGGCAATCAACGCGGGGTCGAGAGCTGTCGCGGGAGCTGGAGATGGGGCTGCGGTCTCGGGCACGGAGCGAGTGTATCAATAGTTGACTATTCCAGTCATATTTATCGACATTCCGAAATGTGGGGCCGCAACGCTGCTCCGAGAGGCGTCTCGTAGCATCTCCTGCGATGGAATTCTCCTGGACCCCTGCCCAGATCGAGCTGCGCGCCCACGCCCGCGAGGTCGCCGCCTCTGCGGTCGCCCGCTTCGGCCGCTTCAACGACAGCTGGATCAATGGCTTGTCCACCGAGTTCGCCACCGAACTCGCTGCGCTCGGTTGGATCGGCCTCACCTGGCCGAAAGAGTTCGGCGGCGGCGGCCGACCGGCCATCGACCGTTTGATCATCGGCGAGGAGCTGATCGCCGCCGGTGCACCGATCGCCGCGATCTGGTTCGCCGATCGGCAGATGGGACCGACCCTGATCGCCTACGGCCGAGCCGATCAGCAGGCCGAGTTCCTGCCGAAGATCCTGTCGGGCACCACGACGTGGTGCATCGGCATGAGTGAGCCGGGGGCCGGCAGCGACCTGGCCGCCTTGACGACGGCGGCGGTGCGCGACGGTGACCACTGGGTGATCAATGGACAGAAGATCTGGACCAGTTTCGGCGCGGTCGCCGATTACTGCTACCTGATTTGTCGAACCACCACCGACGGGCCGCCGCATGCCGGGATCAGCGAGATCATCGTGCCGATGGACACCCCCGGAATCGACGTACGCCCGATCACCGACATGACCACCAACCGCCACTTCTGCGAGGTTTTCTTCACCGACGTCCGGGTGCCCGTGGAAAATCTCGTCGGGACCGAAGGTGCCGCGTTCAAGCAGACGATGGGCCAACTCGAACACGAGCGGGGCGGCATCGACCGGCTCGTATCGAACCTGGCGCTCTACCGGATGGCGCTGCAGCGCGCCGATACCAGCGATCCACTGATCCGCCAAGAGATCGCCGCACTGGAGATCGGGTACCGGATCGGCCGCATCCTCGTGATCCGCGAATCGTTGCGGCAGGCGCCAAAGGGATTCAGCGCGGCGACAAAGTGCTTCTGCACCGAGCACCAGGTTCGGGTCGCCGCGTTCGTCACGCGGGTGTTCGGGGCCGATGCGATGCTGTGGGACGAGGTCACTCGCGGCCTGCTGTACGCGCCGGGATACACGATCATGGGCGGAACGTCGAACGTGATGCGCAA
Organism: Acidimicrobiales bacterium; assembly: GCA_043756365.1. Lineage (GTDB taxonomy): Bacteria > Actinomycetota > Acidimicrobiia > Acidimicrobiales > Ilumatobacteraceae > VFMC01. The sequence continues at coordinate 5,451 of JAYURF010000684.1, read as the reverse complement.
CATCCTTGGCGAACGAGTGCTCGGGCTCCCCCGCTGAACAGCCTGCAGGGGCGATCGAGTCGGCGCTTCGCCTGGCGAGTCGCGGTACTGACGATGTTGGCCGGCACCTCAATCGGTTGTGCCGGCGATGGCACGGGCTCACCGGGGGACACGCGCGAGCCCGGTGACCCCGTCGATGGCCCCAATGCCCAGCCCATCGACACCGGGGCCGACACCGTGATCGAGTCGGTCCTGGAACTGGACCCGCTCCCGTCGGCGGCTACCTCGCCGACTACTGCTACGAGCACCGCCACGGTCTCGACGGCACCACCGAGTCGGATCGACGGCAACCTCGACGCAGCCGGTGTTGCCAGCGGGTTCGATGCCGCGCTCGCCACAGCACTCGATCCGGCAGCCGGACCATCGGCTAGCGGCGCCGGGGTCGAACTGCAGTTGCTGCTTCGCTACCTCGCCAACCACGCCGACCTCGATGCCGGCGTGCTCGCCGCGCTCGATCCCGTCAGCCGCACGGTCGTCTCCCCGATCGTGGCCGCCCGCCAGTTCGGCCAGGCCCGCGCCGCCGCCGATCCCACACCGTCCCCGCTGTCGCCCACCTTGCCGGCGTGGACGATCGCCGAACCCCTCCCGGCCGAGACGTTGCGCAGCTACTACGACGAAGCCGAGATGATCACCGGGGTGCCGTGGTTTTGGCTGGCCGCAATCAACCTGCAGGAAACACGGATGGGCCGCATCGTCGGCGTGTCGTCGGCGGGCGCGGTGGGACCGATGCAGTTCCTGCCGTCCACGTGGGCCGAATGCTGCATCGGCGACCCGACCGTGCCACGCGATGCGATCATCGGCGCGGCCACGTACCTCCTCCAAAGCGGCGCGCCGGGCGACATGCAGGCGGCCGTGCACCAGTACAACCCCAACGACAGCTACGTCATGACCGTGACCGCGTACGCCGAGATCTTGCGGGACCACCCGGCGCTGCTCGCCGCGTTCCACGCCTGGCAGGTGTTTGCCGGGTCGTCGGCAGGGACGATCCGGCTACCGGTGGGCTACAGCGCAACGACGCCCGTCGACGCCGCCGCATACGCCGCCGAGCACCCCGACGACCTCGGTTGAGACGCGCCGCCGACCAACCACGCACGGGGTCCGGTGAGGTCTGCGGGCGCAGCCTGGTGTGACGGGGTACCGTCAGGTCATGGCCGACCTCCTCACGTTGTCATCACGGATCATCGATTCGGGACATGCCGATCAGCCGGTCAATCGGGTCACCAACGAGTTGAGCGAATTGGCCGACGGCCTCGCGATCATCGAGAGCTTCAGTCACTCGGTCCTGATGCGCACCACAGGTGGTCTCGTGGCCTTCGATTCGTCGGGGGTGCATACCGGTGCAGCCGTGGTCGCGTCGGCGCGGCAATGGTCGCCCGAGCCGATCAGCCACCTCGTGTACACCCACGGCCACGCCGACCACGTGGGCGGGAGCTCGTGGTTTGCCGCGGCAGCCGAGCGTGACGGCCACCCGCTGCCACTGGTGGTGGCCCACGGCAACGTCAACCGTCGACTCGACCGCTACGACGACACGAACAACTGGAACCTGATCATCAACGCCCGCCAGTTCGGTGGAGTTCCGGGAGAACTGAACCTGTCGATCGGCGACACCGAACCCGCCATGGCGGTCACCTCGCCCGGTACGGCCCGGCGGTTCTTACCCCGCGCCACGCTGCGCCCCGATCGCGAGGTGGGCGATTTCGCCACGCTGCAAGTGGGTGACGACAGCATCGAACTCCATCACGCACGGGGCGAAACCGACGACCATCTGTGGGCGTGGGTGCCCGCGAGGCGATGGGTGATGACGGGTGATTTCGTGATCTGGAACTTCCCGAACGCAGGCAACCCGCAGAAGGTGCAGCGTTACCCGCTGGAGTGGGCGCGGGCGCTACGAGCGATGATTGCCAAGGGACCCGAGCTGCTGCTACCCGCGCATGGGTTGCCCATCGAGGGGGCCGAGCGCATCGCCCGGGTACTCGACGAGATCGCCACCGCGCTCGAGAACCTGGTGGCCGATGTGATGGCGATGATGAACGCCGGGGCCACTCTCGACTCGATCCTGCACTCGGTGCGAGTCCCGGCCGACACACTGGCCAAGCCGTATCTCCGCCCGTTTTACGACGAGCCCGAGTTCGTGGTGCGCAACATCTGGCGGCTGCTCGGCGGATGGTGGGACGGTGCCCCGTCACGTTTGAAGCCGTCGCCAGATGCCCATCTTGCGGCCGTGATCGCCGAACTCGCGGGCGGCGCCGAGGTGCTCATCCGCCGCGCCGAACAGGCCGTCGGCGACGGGGACTTGCGCCTCGCCTGCCACCTCGCCGATCAGGCCGGATGGGCCGCTCCCGACGATGCGTCGATCCACCAGGCACGGGCGTCGATCTATGCGCAGCGCAGGTCGGCCGAGTCGAGCCTGATGAGCAAGGGCATCTTCGCCGCCGCCGCACGCGAGTCGCAGATCATCGCCGAACGCAGCGCACCCCCGGCCCCCTGACGGCAGCCTGGTCGCGATCGGCCGGTCGCGGCTGGCACGGGGAGAGCGCTGCAGCCACCAACCGATTGAAGTATCGTCGCGACGAGAACGATTGCTCGAACGATCGGCAGCACAGCGCCACCCCATCGGGTGTCCACCAGTTGGTGCCACACGAACGCTGGGAGTTGCATCCATGACATCGGTTGGTGGGTCGACGGTGAGTGGACCGATGGTCCACGCGTCGCTGGCGTACAACGGTGTCGAGGAATTCGTCAGCGGCGTGACTGCGTTCTTGGAGGAAGGGTTCCGCCATGGTGAGGCAGCGCTCGTCTTCGCGCCCAGCGCCAACCTCAGTCACCTTCGGGACGCGCTCGACGATGTCAGCGAGGTCACGTTGCTGGATGCGGCCGAGGTGGCCCGGAACCCCGCGCACATCATTCCCGAAACACTGAAGTTCGCGAACAGTCGCCTCGGCCACCGGGTTCGCATCGTCGGGGAGGGAATTTGGCCAACTCGTTCCCCAGCCGAGGTGCGCGAGTTCGTTCGCCACGAAGCACTTGTCAACGTCTTTTTCGCCGACGTCGCCGCGTCCATCCTGTGTCCCTACGACGCGAGGCTCGATGGATCTCTGCACGAGCACGCTCGGCGCACTCACCCTCACGCGATCGACGGCGGCACCCATCGACACTGCCCGGCCTACGTTGATCCGTCCGTTACGTTGTCGACGACCAACCGGTTCGACGCTCCCCCATCATGGGCCGAGACGATGCACTTCGAGGTCGGCGACCTGGGATCGGTGCGCCGCACGGTGCAAACCCACGCCGGCGCAGCCGGCGTCACGCGTGAACGCTCCGCTGACGTCGTGCTCGCGGCAAGTGAAGCGGCCGCCAACACGCTGCGCCACACTGCGCACGGCGGCAAGCTGCGCACCTGGACCGACGGCGGCGCGTTCATCTGCGAGGTCACCGATCGTGGCCACATCAAAGATGCTCACCTGACCGGGCGGCTCGCTCCTCCCACGGAGGCTTCGGGGGGTCGCGGGCTGTGGCTGATGAACCAGTTGTGCGACTTGGTCGAGCTTCGTTCCGATGCCAGCGGGACCATCATCCGGCTGCACATCAACATCGGCTGACCGTTGCCACCATGCGATGGCCACTACCCCTTGCCGAGGGTGACGAACACGAGCGCTACTGCGGCGATGGCAATTCCCGTGGCCTGCCAGCGGTTCACACGCTCGCTGTCAAGCACCAATGCAAGCATCACGGTGCTCGCCGGATACAGCGAACTGACCACGCTGACGATCGACAGCAGGCCGCCGCGCACCGCCTCGAGGTACAGCACGTTCGCCGTCATATCGAACACACCCGCCACCACCGCCAGCGCAAGCGCCCGGCGTTGCGCCCCGAGGCGCGCCCCGGTCGCTGCCACGATCACCAGTAGCAGTGGCACCGACGACATGCGCGCCGCGACCAGCGGCCACAACCCCGAATCGGCATCGGTTCGATCGAGGGCCACGAACAGCAACCCGAATCCAACGCCGGCCAGCACGGCAAACCCCATGATCCGGTGCGAGGTCGGGCGCTCATGACGCCCGATCGCTCCGCTGACCAATGCAACAGCAACGATGGCCGAGGCGATGCCCACATAGGCGATCGCTTCTGGGCGCTCGCCGCCGGCGATCCCGGCGCCGACCGGCAACGCCGCGCCGACGACTGCGGTGATCGGCGCCACCACCGTCATCGAGCCATTGGCGAACGCGTAGTACATGCTCGCCAGCCCCACTGCCCCGGCAGCGCCGGCAGCGAGTCCCCACCCCACCGTGGCAGCGTGCGGGAATGGCGTCCCAATGACGAAGACTGCAATCGCGATCAGGACCAGGCTGACCGACTGGCCGACAACGGTGACGATTGCGCTGGGATGGAACCTGCTTGAGCGCCCACCGCAGTAGTCGGCAACGCCGTACACGAGTGCCGACGACAGGGCGAACAGGATCGACACCGGTGGCAGTCTGACAGACAGCCGCAACCCGCTCCACGACGTGTCTGACAGACGGCTCACGGGCACCCCGTGAGTACATTTGCGGCCATGCAACATGTCCGCTTCGGCCGCACCGGTCTCCAGGTGTCCAGGCTGTGCCTTGGCACGATGACGTTCGGCGCGCAGTGCGACCAGCAGCAGTCGTTCGCGATCATGGACGCCGCGCTCGACGCGGGCATCACCTTCTTCGACACCGCCGACATGTACCCGGCCGGCGGGTATCCGCAGGCGCAGGGCGAAACCGAACGGATCATCGGTGCCTGGCTGAAGCACCGGCGCAGCGATGTGCTCGTGGCGAGCAAGTGCTTCATGCCGACCGGGCGGCGGCGTTGGGAGCAGGGCAACTCGCGCCACAACATCATCCGCGCCCTCGATGAGTCGTTGACCCGACTCGGCACCGACTACGTCGATCTGTACCAGGTGCATTCGTGGGACTCGACAACGCCGATCGATGAAACACTGCGCGCCCTCGACGACGTGGTTCGCACCGGCAAGGTTCGCTACGTCGGCTGTTCGAACGTGCTCGCCTACCAGTTGGCCCGCTCGGTCGGTCGCGCCGAGGTGCTCGGCACCGTTCGCTTCGAGAGCGTCCAGCCCCGCTACAACTTGTTGTTTCGAGAGTTCGAACGCGAACTGTTCCCGCTGTGCGCCGAGGAGCAAATCGCCGTCATCCCGTACAACCCGTTGGCCGGCGGGTTCCTGTCCGGCAAGCATCGTCGCTCCGATGACGGCACCGGGACCCGCTTCGCCGGCGGCGAGCAGGGTGACCGGTACCGAGACCGGTACTGGCAGGACCGGATGTTTGCCACCGTCGACGACATCCGCGCGCTCGCCGGAGAGTCGGGGGTGTCGATGGCCACGCTGGCGATGCAGTGGGTGCTGTCCAACCCAGTGATCACGAGCCCGAT
>JAYURF010000683.1:0-7079 GCA_043756365.1 Acidimicrobiales bacterium | reverse complement strand
CGGCACCAGCGGCGAGGGAGCGGAGCTCCTGGCCCACGTGGGCTACCACGGGGCCGACCTGCGCTGGCTTCGCTGACGCCATCGCCACACGTCACGGGGCCACCACCACCCACCTCCGCAACAGATCCGCGGCCTTGGTGATCCCGATGCGCGTCGTCACAAGAACCTCGCCCGACCCGACGTCACCGTCGCCGGCACTGTTGCCGATGAAGCCGCTGACGGCACGGCCGTTCCAGGTCAGGTCGGCACCGACCACCTTGGCCAGCCTGCCAGGGCCGCGCGTGGAGCGAGCGTCGACCCCATTGATCAGACCGGCGCGGATTAACACCGCCTGCCCATCTCCCTCCGTCCCGGTGACAACGTTCAGACAGTGGTGGAGACCGTAGATGAGGTACACGTACAGCACGCCAGGCGGTCCGAACATCACTGCGTTGCGGGCAGTGCGCCCACGGTAGGAGTGGCTCGCCGGATCGTCATTGGTGTACGCCTCGACCTCGGTTATGCGCACCGCCCGGCGGCCGAGTACGAGGGTTGCCCCGATGAGCAGCGGGGCAACGCTGGTGGCGTCGCGAGCAAAGAAGTCGTCGGCGAACGGGGTCAGTCGATCAGCTGGTTGCGCCATCTCGTCATCGCCTCGCGGAACCGGCCGAGCTGCACCGCGACCGGTGCCGGGCCCGCGCCACCTGGGGTGATCCGCCTCGTGACCGACACTCCCGGAGCGACAAGCGAGGCGGCGTCGGCGCCAAGGCTGCGATGAGCAACCACAAGCTCGCGCAACGTCTGCCGGCCCTGCAACGATTCGCGCACCAGGGCACCAACCACGGCGTGTGCGTCGCGGAATGGCGTCCCCCGCTGCACCAGCCATTCGGCCAGGTCGGTTGCCGACGACGATTCAGCGTCGGCCGCTTCCTGCATCCTCTCGGGCACGAAGGTCGCAGTGGCGATCATCCCGGTGATCGCCCCAAGCGCCAAGCGCACCTGGTCGACGGCATCGAAGAGTGGTTCCTTGTCCTCCTGGTAGTCGCGGTTGTAGCTGAGCGGGAGGCCCTTCATGGTCGCCAGGAACCCGGTGAGGTCTCCGATCAGGCGACCACCCTTGCCGCGGGCCAGTTCAGCGATGTCCGGGTTCTTCTTCTGCGGCAGCATCGACGAGCCGGTCGCGTATCCGTCGGCGAGGCGGGCGAAGCCGAACTCCTCGGTAGTCCACAGCACCCACTCCTCGCCGATACGGGCCAGATCCAGGGCGATCAGGGTGAGCACGAACAGTGCCTCGGCGATGTGATCGCGCGAACCGACCGCATCGAGGGAGTTCTCAAATCGGCCGGCGAAGCCGAGGTCAGCGGCGGTGGCATCGGGGTCAAGCGGCAGCGATGAACCGGCCAAAGCCCCCGCGCCGAGGGGGGACACATCGATGCGGACCAGCGCGTCTCGGATCCGGTCGACGTTGCGGCCGAGCGCCCACCCGTGGGCCAGCAGATGGTGGGCCAACAGAACCGGTTGGGCGCGCTGCATGTGGGTGTAGCCCGGCAGGTACGTGGCACCGGCCGCCTCGGCGCGTTGTAGCAACACCTCTTGCAGCCCCACCACCCTGGCAGCTATCGAGCCGAGTTCTCGCTTGCACCACAACCGCATGTCGGTCGCGCTTTGATCGTTGCGGCTGCGGCCGGTGTGCAGCTTCGCCCCGGCACTGCCGGCGATCTCGGTGACCCGCCGTTCGACCGCAGTGTGGATGTCCTCGTCGCTCGCGACGAACACGAACGCGCCGGAGGAGAGTTCGCCGGCAACCACGTCGAGCGCGACGAGCACACTGTCGCACTCGGCCTCGGTGATGATCGCGGCGCGGGCAAGGCCGCGCACATGGGCGCGCGAGCCGGCAATGTCGTCGGGCCACAGTCGTTGGTCGAACGACAGGCTTTCGGTGAACGCCATCAGCTCGGCGGCCGGCCCTCCTTCAAATCGGCCGTGCCACAGCGTGTGTCCAGTGGGACCTGGTGGTGCATTCATTCGAGCCCTGCCAGGTCGCGCAGAGTGGCCGCCAACCCGCTCCCGCCAGGTTTTTCGTCGGCGACACACAGCAGCGTGTCGTCGCCGGCAACCGTGCCGATCAGGCCGGGCACCCGTGAACGATCGAGCGCCGAAGCGACCACGTGCGCGCAGCCCGGCGGTGTGCGCAACACGACGAGGTTGCCACTGGAGCGCACCTCGGCCACCCATTCCCCCATCACCCGACGGAGGTGATCCTGCGGGGCCAGGCGCGCCGGTTCGAACTCGGGGATGGCATACACGGTGTCTCCACCGGGCACACGCACCTTCACCGCGCCGATGTCATCGAGATCGCGCGACACCGTGGCCTGGGTGGCAGCCATCCCTTCTGTGGCGAGTAGGTCGAGCAGTTGCGGTTGGCTCGTGACGTGGTGGTCGGCAACGAGGCGGACAATGGCCTGCTGGCGCTGCACCTTGGTGGTCACGGGCGCACTCCGAGCAGGAACGCCAGGAGGCCGCGGGCGGTGTGCATTCGGTTGTGGCCCTGTTGGATCACGAGCGATCGAGGGCCATCGATCACGTCGGCGCTGACTTCGAGCCCGCGGTAGGCCGGCAGGCAGTGCATGAACAGCGCCCCCTCGGCGGCGGTGGCCATGATCGCCGAGTTCACCTGATACCTGGCGAACGCCTCGCGGTGATCGTCCTTGTGCTGTTCATCGCCCATCGACGTCCACGTGTCGGTGTGCACCACGTCGGCACCGGTGGCAGCAGTGGCCGGGTCGGCGTACTGGGTGATCGTGCCGGTGCCGAGGGCATCGAGTCGCTCAAGCTCGCCAGCGTCGGCGTTGTATCCCACCGGGCAGCCCAGTTGTACGTGGGCACCGAGGATGATCGATACCTCGGCCAGCGACCGGGCGACGTTGTTGTAGTCGCCGAGGTAGGCAACGGTGCGTCCGGCGAGTTCACCGAACGCCTGCCGCATCGTCAGCGCATCGGCAAGGGCTTGCAACGGGTGACTCCGGTCACTGAGCAGGTTGACGACCGGAACCGAAGCGCTGGCAGCCAGCCGTTCGACGGTCTGATGGGCGAACACCCGTGCTGCGATCAGCGAGTGATAGCCGGACATGATCCGAGCGATGTCTTCCACCGGTTCGCGCACGTCGAAGCCGACCTCGTCGCCGCGGGTGTACACCGGATGCCCGCCGAGCTGGACGACGGCCATTTCCATGCTCTGACGGGTGCGGTTCGATGGCTTCTCGAAGATCAGCGCGGCACCCTGGCGGGCGAGTGGGAAGCCGAGCTGATCGAACGGCGTCTCACTGAGCGCCAGCACCATCTCGATTTCGACGGCCGTGAGATCGGTCACGTCGAGCATGTGGCGCGGCGTCGACTCGGGGTGCTTCATGCGAGCACCTCGGCGATCAGCGCAACCGCCTCGTCGATCTCGGCTTCGGACACAGTGAGCGGTGGGGCCAGGCGCAGCGCGGTGGAAGTGACCGCGTTCGTGATCAGCCCGAGGGCGAGGAGTTCGGCATAGGCCGATTTCGCGTCAGCACCTTCACCGAGTTCGGCAGCGAGGAGCAGACCCTGGCCACGCACGCTCTCGACGGCCGGGATCGCTTCGAGCCGGCTACGTAGGTACTCGCCACGTTGAGAGGCGAGCGCCGGTGCATCGATGCGACGCATCTCGGCGATGACCGCGCTCACCACGGCAGTGGCTAGCGCCGTACCGCTGTAGGTACTGCCGTGATCGCCCGGCTGGAACGACGCGGCAATGTCGTTCGCGGCCCACACCGCGCCGACGGGGAACCCGTTGCCCATCGCCTTGGCCATGGTGACGACATCGGGGCGAATGCCCGAATGCTCGAAACCGAACCAGCGGCCTGTTCGACCGAACCCGGTCTGCACCTCGTCGACGATCAACAGCATCCCGCGCTCGTCGCACAGCTCGCGCAGCCCGCGCAGGTAGCCGGCATCGGCGGGGACAACGCCTCCCTCGCCCTGCATGGTCTCGATGATCACCGCCGAGACCGTGGGGTCGACGGCTGCTGCACATGCACCGAGGTCGCCGTAGGCGACGTGGCGGAAACCATCGGGCATCGGGAAGAACGGCTCGTGCTTAGCCGGCTGACCCGTCGCTGCGAGCGCGGCGAGCGTGCGACCGTGGAAGCTTCCATATGCGCTGACCACCACGTGGCGGCCGCGCCCGCCGAACTTACGGGCCAGCTTCAGCGCCGTCTCGTTCGCCTCCGCACCGGAGTTACAGAAGAAGATCTGCCCCTCCACCCCGGTGGCCTCGGTGAGTAGCCTACGCAGTTCAATGGCGGCCGCTGCGGCGGTGTTGTTGGCGAACAGGTTGCTCATGTGCAGCAGAGTCGACGCCTGGCCGACGATGGCCTTGGTCACGGCAGGGTTGGAATGACCGAGTGCGGTGACGGCAAGTCCACCCAGGAAATCGAGGTAGCGCTTGCCGTTGTCGTCCCACACCTCGGTTCCCGAGCCGCGCACGAACATCACCTGCGGTGGCCCGAACACGGGCATGAACGGGCACGATGCTCCTGCGGCTTCTGTTGGGAATGAGTGTGCGCTCACGGAGCAGCCCCCTGGTCTGGTTGATCTTCGGTGTCTGATGCTTGCCGCACCATGGTGCCGATGCCGTCGTCGGTGAACAGCTCCAACAACAGCACATGCGGGATGCGGCCGTCGAGGATGTGTGCCCGGCGCACACCATTGCGCACGGCGCGGGTACAGCTCTCGACTTTAGGGATCATGCCCCCGGCGATCACGCCGGCCTCGACCAGTTGGTCGAGGGCTTCTGGCGTGATCTGGCGGATCAGGCTGTCCGGGTCATCGAGCACCCGGCGCAAACCCTCGATGTCGGTGAGGTACACGAGCTTGGCCGCACCAAGCGCCTCGGCAATGGCCCCGGCAACCGTGTCCGCGTTGATGTTGTATGCCTGCCCTGCAGCATCGGTGCCGACGGTGGCGACCACAGGGATGAAGTCGTTGGCGATCATGCCGTGCAGGATCATCGGGGCGATCGCTTCGACGTCACCGACGAAGCCGAGGCCGGGATCGAGCGGCCGGGCCCGGATCAGCCCGGCATCTTCACCCGAGACGCCAACAGCAATCGGGCCGTGGACGTTGATCGCCGACACGATCTGAGGGTTGACCTGGCCGCTGAGCACCATCCGGACGATGTCGACGGTTTCGGCGTCGGTCACTCGCAACCCATTGCGGAACTCGGCGGTCTTGCCCAAGCGCTGCATCAGGTCGCTGATCTGCGGGCCGCCACCATGCACCACCACCGGATGCATCCCCACGGCGCGCATCAACACGAGGTCCTCGGCGAACAATGCCAGCGCGTCGCCATCGCTCGCACCGGCCAAGGCGTTGCCGCCGTACTTGACGACGATCACCTGCCCGGCGAAACGCTTGATGTACGGCAGCGCCTCGACCAGCACCGCGGCGCGCACCTCCGGGCGTGACTCGGGCGTTTCAGTCCGTACGTCGCTCACGGGTACATCCCGACCTTCTGCAAGCCAGCGGTCTCGTCGAGTCCGAGCGCGATGTTGGCGGACTGCACTGCGGCCCCACTCGCTCCCTTGCACAGGTTGTCGAGTGCGCAGATCGAGATGACGGTGTTCGTTCGTTCGTCGTAGCGGGCGGTGAGGAACGACATGTTGGTGCCGAGCGCAGCCTTGGTGCTCGGTGATGTCGGCCTGACCACCACGAATGGCTCGTTGCGGTAGCGCCGGGCGAGGCAGGCCAGTAGTGACTCGGTGGTCACCGGGCGAAGCGGCTTTGAGTAACACGTGGCCAGGATGGCCCGATTGAGCGGGGCGAGGTGCGGGGTGAACAACACCGTGCACGACCCGTCGGGGCCGAGCGACGAACCGACTACCTGCTCGATCTCGGGAGTGTGGCGGTGATCGAGCAATCCGTATGCGCGCAGATCTTCGTCGACCGAGCAGAACAGCGAGTCGTGCTTGAGGGCCCGCCCCGCGCCGCTGATACCGGTGATGCTGTTCACCACCAGCCCGTTCGAATCGACCAGGCCGGCTGCGACGAGCGGCTCGAGCGCCAGCGCCGCAGCGGTGACGTGGCAGCCAGGTGTTGCGACCAACTGCGCACCGCGAAGTGGCTCCCGGTCGAGCTCGGGCAGACCGAACACGGCCGCTTTCAACAGTTCGGGCTGATCGTGGTCGAAGCCGTACCAGCGCGGATACAGCGCTGCGTCCTTCAGCCGGTAGGCGGCGGAGAGGTCGACGACACAGGCCACCTTGCCGACGAGCGTGGGGGCCAACGCCATGCTGGCATCGTGTGGCAGACCGAGGAACACCAGATCCAGATCGTCGATGCGACCGTCGTCGAAGGTCTCGAACACGAGGTTCGGGTACGCCCCGCCGATGCTCGGATACAGCGAACTGGCCAGCGTTCCCGCCTGGGTGTCGCCTGTGGCATAGACCAGGTCGAAGCTCGGGTGCTGCGCGCACAGGCGCATCAATTCGACACCGGTGTAGCCGGATGCGCCGACGATGCCGACGCGGACGCTTCTCGTGGACGCATTCATTCGCATGATCATACATGCCACCGCATGATCATGCGAAATTCTTGTCGTCGGCAAGCCCAGTTCAATCTTCGCGACCGTCAGCGCGCATGAATCCCACGCAGCGCCGACGAACTGACAAAGTCTTGAAGAAGTCCATCCGATTCATGCATTGCTCTCTTGAAGGTCCAACGTTATGGTCGCCACGTGGGTCGAAAGTCGGGCGAGCGAAATGCGTTGAGGACCATTCTGGCAGCCAGTGATGTGGCGATGCTGGTGTTGGCTTGGGTGCCGCTGCTGCTCACAGGCGTGGCCGTGACCGGATCGAGACGAACCACAGACTCGCTGTTGATCGCCTTGACGGCAATCATCGGCGCCAGGTTCATTATGAACTACCAGGGCCTGTACCTCTCGCGGTTGTGTGCGGTGCGCTCGATCGAGATCCGCTTGATCGTCCGCTCGGCTGCCTACACCGCCGTGACAATGCTGGTGATCGACCGGGTGGTGCTCGCACGAATCGACACGGTCATCTCGATCACCGAGATAG
>JAYURF010000682.1:0-7099 GCA_043756365.1 Acidimicrobiales bacterium | reverse complement strand
CAGCTCCTTGCCCACCTCACCGAAGCCGATATCGAGTCCGTCCTGTTCGACGGGCCATCCACGATCATCTCCGTGTCCTCGCGCCGCACCTTCACCGGCGCCATCCGCCGCGCCATCCAAGTCCGCGACCGTCGCTGCCAACACCTCTCACAATGCGACACCCCTGCCGACGACTGCGACATCGACCACATCGTCGCCTACTCCTGCGGCGGTCCCACCAGCCAATGGAACGGCAAAATCGAATGCCGCCCCCACAACCGCGACCACCGACTGCACGACCACGGCGGTACCCCATTGCCCGAACGAACCGTCGATCACCTCGATCAGCTCCGCGCGTGCCTCCGGTGGCGAATGCGCAACGAGTACTACGCCACCGACAACCCACCAGACCCACCCGACTGCCCCGCACGACCACCACGGAATTTTCGCTCAGCCGCCAAACGTGACCGGGAGTGACTGGATACCGCGCACAAACGACGAATGGGTGAACGTCAGCGGATCGTCGGGGTTCGTCAGTCGCAGATGAGGCAGGCGGCCGAGCACCTCGGTGAGGATGACGCGTAGCTCCAGCCGGGCGAGCTGCGCGCCGAGGCACAGATGCGGACCGAAACCGAATGCGAGGTGCGGGTTGGGGTCGCGTGTCACGTCGAAGCGGAACGGGTCGTCGAAAACATCCTCGTCACGGTTGGCCGAGATGTACGACATCAGCACCTGCGCGCCAGCGGGAATGGTCACACCGCGCATCTCCACATCGGCCGTGGTCACCCGGTTCATGTTGTTGATCGGCGTCACCCAGCGCAGGCACTCCTCCACTGCAGCCGGACCGATCCCGCCCGAGCGGACAGAATCGAGCGCCACCCCCATCTGCTCGGGATGGGTGAGCAGCGCATGCAACCCGCCGGCGATGACGCTGCGGGTGGTCTCGTTCCCGCCGACCAGCAACAGCAGCGAGTTCCCGACGATGTGGTCATCGTCGAGCAACGTGTCGGCACCCCCACCGGCACCGGGCGTGCCGCTGCCGGGCAGTGCGTGCACGAGCGTGCTGACGAGGTCGTTGCGCGGGTCGACCCGCCGATCGGCGATGACCTCGGTGATGTATTCGTAGTACGCGAACGCGGCGCCGATCACGTCGTCGGTGACCCGCTCCGGTCCGTCAGAGCCTGCGATCATCTGGTCGCTCCAGTGCTGCAACCGCTCATAGTCATCGGGCGATGCGCCGAGCATCTCGCCGATCAGCATCATCGGCAGCGGTTTGGCGAATGCCTCGACCACGTCGCACGAGCCGGAGCTGGGGCCGACGCCGATCACATCGTCGACGAGCCGCCGCGCCACCTCGACCACATGCGCCTCATAGAGCTGCATCTGGCGGTGCGTGAACCCTTGGGCAACGAGGCGGCGTTGCGCGGCGTGCCACGGATCGTCACTGTCGATCAGCGACGGCTGCGGCATCCCGTTGGGGCGCGAACCCAGCGCACTCGAAAACAGCAGCGGCTGGCGCTCGGCGGTGCGGATGTCGTGATGTTTGGTGAGCGTCCACATCCCGGCAGGGTCGCAGTACACCGGCTGGTTGGCGCGCAACCAGGTGAAGAACGGGTGCGGGTCGGCCGCATACATGTCGCGGTCGAGGATCAACTGCTGCGCAAACTTCGACGTCATAGTGCGTACCTCCGGCCGGCCGCGATGACGTCGCGGGCGTTGACAGGAATCGTTCTAATGGATTACATTAGCACGATGGAATTCGGGATCTTTCTCAATGGCTACATCCCTGGGCCCGCCGCCCACGACACCAACAGCGAACACACCGCGCTGATGCGTGAGGCCGGGTACGCGATCCACGCCGACAAGTTCAACTGGAAATACGCATGGTTCGGCGAGCACCACTCGCTCACCGAGTACAGCCACATGTCGGCACCTGAGGTGATGATGGGCTACGTCGCCGCGCGCACCGACCAGATCCACCTGTCGTCTGGCATCGTCAGCTTCCCGACCACCAAAGAGCACCCGGTCCGCCTCGCCGAGCGGGCGGCGATGCTCGACCACATCACCGAGGGCCGCTACGAGTTCGGCACCGGCCGCGGCGCAGGCAGCCACGAGGTCGCCGCGTTCAACGGGATCACCCCGGCCGAAACCAAGAGCATGTGGGACGAAGTGATCCACCAGATCCCACGCATGTGGGAACAACGCGACTACGCCTTCGAGGGCAAGCACTTCAGCGTGCCCAGGCCGCACAACATCCTGCCCAAGCCGTGGGGCGTGGGGCATCCGGCGATGTGGGTCGCGTGCGGCAACCCGGAGACCTTCGCCAAGGCCGGTTCGATGGGGCTCGGCGCGATCGCATTCAACTTCGAACCGATCTTCGGGCTCACCGAGCGGATCACCGCCTACAAGGAAGCAATCGCCAACCCAACCGAGGTGATCGGCCAATACGTCAACAACAACCTGATGATGACCAACGCGGTCATCTGCCTCGAGGACCGGGCCAGGGCCCGCCAGATCGCGATGAGCCGAGGCCGCGGCTACCTGTACTCGATGGTGTGCATGTACCACGACACGATGCCGAAGAAGTCCGGCTACCCAACCTGGCCCGAGCCGCCGTTCGCGATCCCCGACGAGTCAATGCTCGACGGGCTGATCGAAGCCGGCTACCTGTTGTGCGGCACGCCCGACGAAGTCGCCGAACAGGTACAGCGGTACTCCACCGTCGGCTGCGACCAGTTGGTCTTCGGCCTCCCCAACGAGGGCTTCGAACACGAAGAGGTGCTCGAGTGCCTCGAACTGTTCGGCAAGCACGTCATCCCCGAGTTCGACCGCGACCCCGAGCACTCCACCACCCGCTACCGCCGCGAGGCCGTGCGCAAGTATCCCGAGTTCGCCTTCCCCGTCCCCGACCTCCACATCAGCGTCATCCCCGACAGCGCACTGCTCCCCCTGCCCGTCTGACAGCACGGTGTGACTACGGTTCCCCCGATGACCGACACACGTACTGCCGACCGCTTGGCGATCCACGAACTGCTTTGCCGCTATTCGTGGGCGCTCGCCGACCGCGACTTCGTTGCGTGGCAGGCGTGCTTCACCGCCGACGGGCACGCCGACTACACCACCGCCGGCGGCATCGCCGGTACGCCAGCCGAGGCTGCTGCGTGGATCGAACCGAACCTGGCGATGTTCGACGTGTCGATCAGCCAGAACAGCAACGTGGTCATCGACTTCGCGAATGAAGACACAGCCAAGGTGCGCTCGCTGTACAAGATGGTGATGCGCATCCCCGGCGACACCCCGACCTACATGGAAGCGTGTGGCTACTACCGCGACACCGTGGCCCGAACGGCGACCGGATGGCTGATCGCCGACCGGTTCGAGCACCTGCTCTACATCCGCTAAACGCCGCCATGCCGTTGCCGTCGAAACGAGATCCAGAGCAGTTGCGCACCGCGCTCGAGCGGTGGTTCAGCGCCACGCTCGGACACGCTGCGCAGGTGGGGCCGGTGTCGATTCCCGAGGGCACGGGCATGTCGAGCGAGACGCTGTTGTTCGACCTCACCCACGACGGCCGCACTGAGCAAATGGTCGCCAGGGTGCGCCCGGACATGAACGACTGGCCGGTGTTTCCGGTGTACGACCTCGCCAAGCAGGCCGCGGCGATGCGCCTCGTCGGCGCACACAGCGATGTGCCGGTGCCCGAGGTGCCGTGGGTGGAAGACGACGAGAGCCACCTCGGCGCACCGTTCATCGTGATGCGCAGGGTGCACGGCCGGGCCCTGCCCGACATGCCGCCGTACGTGTTCGGTGGCAGCGCGCTCGATGCGATGAGCCCCGACGAACGACGTGACCTCCAGCGTGAGGCGACCGGGGTCATCGCCCGGTTGCACGCAATCGACCTCACGGTGATCGACGCGTCAACGATCGGCCCGGTCG
Source organism: Acidimicrobiales bacterium (assembly GCA_043756365.1). Classification (GTDB taxonomy): domain Bacteria; phylum Actinomycetota; class Acidimicrobiia; order Acidimicrobiales; family Ilumatobacteraceae; genus VFMC01. Next base: position 3,184 of record JAYURF010000682.1, on the reverse strand, counting down.
GCGAATCCGGCCACCAGTCGCTCAGTCGCCATCTGGCTGGGTTGCAGAGCTACTACGAGTGGGCGCGCACCGGATGGTCGTTCGGTGATCAGACGGTTCCGCTGATCGACACCGCCATCGAATGGCTGCACGAGCACCGCCCGGTAGATCCGGGCCCGACCGTGCTGCTATGGGGCGACGCCCGGCCCGGCAACATCTTGTTCGACGGCACCAAGCCGGCTGCGGTGCTCGACTGGGAGATGGTCGACCTCGGCCCGGCCGGCATGGACGTCGGCTGGCTGATCCTGCTGCACGAGTTCTTCCAAAGCCTCAGCGTCGTGTTCGAACTGCCCGGTTTCCCCGACTTCTGCAAACCCGTCGATGTCCTCGCCGACTACGTGGCCGCGGGCGGCCGGCCGATCGCCGACATCGACTGGTACATCGCCTACGCCGCCACGCGATTTGCCGTCGTGTCGTTGCGGACCTCGTCGCGCGAGGCGGCGTACGGCAACCGCGAAACACCCGACGACCCGCAAGATCTGATCATGCACCGCGACCTGCTCGCGTCCAAGGTCTGCCATGACTGAGATCACATCGCGGTTGCATGTCGAGCGCTACGGCCACGGCCGTCCGGTCGTGATGCTGCACGGGCTCGGCTCGTCGTCGGTGACATGGGCCGGTTGCATCGAGCGGCTGCAGCACCGCTACGAGGTGCTCGCCATCGACCTGCTCGGCCATGGGCGGTCGCCGGTGCCCGATGATCCGGCCGAGTACAAGCGTGACCGGGCACTCGCCGACATCGACGAGGTGCTGGCCCCGCTCACGGGTCGACCTGTCCTGATCGGCCACTCGCTCGGCGGCTACCTTGCCCTCGCGCACGCAGCCACCCGCCCTGGCGTTGCCCGTGGGGTGGTGGTGCTCAACACCGGACCAGGGTTCCGCGACCCGGCCAAGCGCGCGGAGTGGAACGCCCGGTCGCGTCGCAACGCCCACCGATTCGGCATTCCGGTGCAGGCCGCCGAGCTCAACTTGCAGCACGACGCGGTGGTGATGGACCGCCTGGCCGAGACCCCGGTGCCGACGTTGGTGATGGCCGGCAGCGACGACCGGGCCGAGTTCGCCGATGCCGGCCGCTACCTCGAACGCAAGATGCCCGATGCCCGCTTGGTCGTGATCGACGGTGGCGAGCACCTGATGCACGAGTCCACGCACACCGCCGAAGTGGCCGCGCAGATCGACGAGTTCATCCAAACTCTCGCCCCCTGACAACCGTGCCCGCCGGTGCGGCCGATTGGCCGGGCGGTCATGCTGGCAGCAGGTCGGGCCGTGATGCAGCAACCATCCGGCGCATGCCCTCGCGCCAGCCGACCTGCGAACGAAATCCGGTCGCATGCAGCTTGGCGAGGTCGGGCACGATCGAGGCGATCGTCGCCGCGGTCGGTGCGAACGTGGGCGTGAGCCCGCACAGGCGGCCGAGCTCGTTGCTCCAGTCCTCGACCGAGGCGATCTCGTCGCCGCCCCAGTTGACGATCTCGGCCGGCGTGTCGGCGAGCGACAGCAGGTACGGCAGGCTGCGGGCGATGTCGTCGGAATGGATCGGCGTGTAATCCGTCGGTTGATTCACATGCACCGGCACGGGGATGCCGCGCTCCATCATCATCAGATGGAACAGCATCCATCCGTAGGTGTCGCCGTAGGGGACGTTGAGGCGGGCAATCACCGTGGGCACCCCGAGGCGGCGAGAGGTGTGGCGCACCAACACCTCGGCGGCGATCTTGGAGATCGAGTACGTGGGCATGCCCGGCATCGGGCGGTGGCTGTCGCCGAGCGGGTCGGTCTCGGCGCGCGGCGACCCGTGCACCGGCTCGTACACCGCAGTCGACGAGCAGTGGAAGAACGCGCTCAGGCGGGGGCTGCGCTCGGCGGCCGCCTCCATCAAGTCGGCCGAGCCTTCCGCGTTGACCCGGAACGCCAACTCGAAGTTGTCGGCCTTGGCGACAGCGAAGTTGAACACGAGATCAAGATCGTCTGGCAGGTTGATGAAATCGTTGGCGGCAAGGTCGATAGCCACCGGCTGAACTCCGGCGTCTTCCACCTTCGCCCGCGCCGCAGCGTTACGAAAGCGTGCGACCCCGAACACCGTGTTGCCCTGCGCAGCAAGGCTCGCCGCGACCGGGCCGGCCACCCAGCCCGTCACCCCGGTGATGGCGATCCGTTTGCCGGTGATGGGCGCCGGTTCGTGAGCGTTGTTCGGCACGGCACTCACCACAGCTCGTCGGTGTAGGTGTCGGTGCCGAACACGGTTTGGATGAACGGTGCCGTCCACAGATGCTTGGCGACACCGCTTCTGTCCAGCTCTGCACCGAAGCCCGCCCAGCCACTGGCCCAACTGTCGGCGGGGTCGTGATCGAGGAAGTGCAACTGGATGAACCGGCGGTCGGCATTGGCTAGGCGGGGCACATCGGCCGGCGCGTCGTCGAGCAGCGGCAGCAGTCGCGACGCTCCGATCAGATCGGGCCCCCACGGCTCGGCGAACGCGCCATCGGCCCACGTCCGTGTCCATGTGCGAAGATCGTCGAACGTCGCCCCGTCGGCGAGCTCGCCGGCATTGACGACGAGCCCGCGGTAGCCGCGGTCGAGAGCGAGCTCGATCGAGGTGGTGTGCTCACCACGCTGCAGCGACCACGTGTGGTCGTACAGCGAGGTGTGGATGTGGTCGCGGTTGGTGAACATCCGGCCCTGCTTGTGGAGCTGGATCACATTGTCGACGCTCCACCGGTTCCACTCGTCGTGGCGGCCCTTCAGTACCCAGTAGATCGCCAGGTACGAACCGGTCGACGGGTCGGGCGTCATCGGCGTCACCGCGGGGTATCGCAGATCTTTGAGCCGCCGGGTGGCGACGAAACGGTCACCGGCAAAGGTGTCGGCACCGACCATGCAGCCCGAGTAGAAGTGGTCGTGTTCGTACCAGCGGTTGTACTCGACCTCCTGGCCGCGGTGGGGTTCCACCATCGTGAACAACAGCGTGCCAAGCTCGATCTGCGGGATCATCAGGGTGACCGTAGCCGAATCTGCCGTAGCCAAATCTGACGGGGCGTCAGATAGTGGGGCTCCCATCGTTTGCCGGGGTTCGGCCGATCACGATCATCGGCACCTCGACAAGCGTCCAAGCCAGCGCCGACGGATCGAGGAATTCGACGATGTC
>JAYURF010000681.1:0-7107 GCA_043756365.1 Acidimicrobiales bacterium | reverse complement strand
TGCGGTACAAGGTCATTCGCGGCGCGCTCGACGCAGCCGGGGTCAAGAATCGCAAGCAGTCCCGCAGCCGTTACGGCGCGAAGGCTTCGAAGTAAACGGACTAGAGAAGGACTGATCGAAGATGCCCCGCAAAGGTCCCGCCCAACGTCGCGAGCTCATGCCCGACCCGTTGTACCGTTCACTGCTCGTTACCCAGCTCGTCAACAAGGTGATGCTGCACGGAAAGCGCACCGTCGCCGAGACCATCGTGTACGACGCGATGAAGATCGTCGAGCTCAAGACCGAGGCCGAGCCGGTCGCCACGCTGAAGCGGGCGATCGAGAACATCAAGCCCCCGCTCGAGGTGAAGAGCCGCCGCGTCGGCGGTGCCACCTATCAGGTACCGATCGAGGTTCGCCCGCGTCGGGCCAACACGCTGTCGATCCGCTGGCTGGTCGATTTCAGTCGCAAGCGCCGTGAGAAGACGATGGCCGAGTGCCTCGCCGGCGAGCTGATGGATGCCGCCAACGGTCTCGGTGCAGCCATCAAGCGCCGTGACGACATGCAGAAGATGGCCGAGTCCAACAAGGCCTTCGCCCACTACCGCTACTAAGTCGAGCGGTCGGTTTCGGCTACCCACAATCCGTGATACTGCAGAACCCGCCTCTCGTAGGCGGGTTCTGCCGTTTCGGCACCTGCGCGATTTATGGGAACCGAAGCGGGTGTCGATGACGTCAAAGGTGCATGAACCGCACCACCCGCTCTCACACCCCGTCGCTCGCGACGCGAGCATCCGCCGTCACACTTGTCGTAGCCGGGATGCTTGCCGGTTGTAGTGCCGACCTTGGCGGTGCGCAGCCGTCGACGGCGACGTCCCCGGGCGGCGGCTCCGGTGTGCCGACGACGTCGGCGACTCTCACAACCACACCGACGACCGATCCGGGCCCGACCAAGCCCCAGCCTCCGAACACGGTAGACGGGACGGGGCCGCGCATCGGTGGGTTCGGGTCGGCGCGACTGGCGTTCTTCGGAGATTGTCCGGAGCTGCTCGGCTATTTGCAGGCCGCAGCGCTCGAGCGGGTGACGGCGTGGGGGCTCGACGGCGGCGGGATGTACTACGCCCGTGCGGGTGATGAAGCCGCTGCGGAGGCAACCATGGCCCCTGCGGCGATGGACGCCAGTTTCGAACAGGGTGCGGGACCGGATGCGGGGGCCTCGACCGCCCCGGCGGACGGGCCGACGTACTCGGGGACCAACACCCAAGAGGTCGGGGTTGACGAGGGTGACGTGGTGGAGACGAACGGCACGCATGTGTTCGTCGCCGGCCAGGACGGTGTGCGCATCGTTGATGTCGCCTCTGCACAGGTCGTCGAGCGTGTCGACGTACCGGAGGGCAGCCACCAGTTGCTGCTCGATGGCACTCGCCTGCTGGTGGTGACCCAGCCCTACACCGGGGTGGAGGACACGATCACGTCGCTGTTCGATGTGACCGACCCAGATCGGCCGGAACTGTTGCGGCGCAGCCATCTCGAGGGGCGACTGATCGCCAGCCGCTCGATCGACGGGCAGGCCCGCCTGGTGCTGACCTCCGCACTCGCCAGCCGTTTGCCGTTCGTGTTCCCGACCGAGTTCGGCCTCGACGAGCAGCGCTCGCTCGAAGCAAACCAGGCGGTCATCCGCGAATCGACCATCGAGGACTGGTTGCCGCGCTACTTCGACGAAGCAGGTGACGGCACGTTCGGGGCGATCGACACGTCGCTTGATTGCGCAACAGTCGCCGCACCACGCGACTTCGCCGGCCTCGGGATCTCATGGATCGCCTCGCTCGACGTGCGTGCCGGGACGAGCCCGGTCGGCGCTGCTGGCGTGGTGTCGAACGGCGAGACCGTGTACGCGTCGGCGACAAGCATCTACCTCGCGACGGTGCCGTGGGAATGGAACGTCGACGGCTCGCAGAACACGCAGCCGCCCACGCTGATCCACCGCTTCGACCTCGGCGACGGCGGTGCCGCTGCGTACGTGGCGTCCGGCGAGATCGAGGGCCGGCTGCTCAACCAGTTTGCGATGAGCGAACTCGACGGCGACCTGCGCGTCGCCAGCACACGTGACGATTGGACCGGCTCGGGTCAGAGCGAATCATTTGTCCATGTCCTTCGCGCCGACGGTGACGAGCTTGTGGTGGTGGGCAAGGTTGGTGGGCTCGGGCTCACCGAACAGATCTACGCTGTCCGCTTCCTCGGCTCGACCGCCTACGTGGTCACGTTCCGCCAGACCGACCCGCTGTACGTGGTGGACCTGAGTGACCCGACGAATCCGGTTGTTGCCGGTGAGCTGAAGATCCCCGGCTACTCGGCCTACCTACACCCTGTCGGCGACGGTCTGCTGCTCGGCGTTGGCCAGAACGCCGATCTCGACGGGCGCACCAGCGGGACGCAGATGTCACTGTTCGATGTGAGCGATCCGGCCAACCCGCAGCAGATCTCGACGTTGCCGATCGGCGGCTACAGCGAGGCCGAGTGGGATCACAAGGCATTCCTGTACTGGGCCGCCGATGGCACGATCGTCATCCCCGTCTCGCCGATGTGGGGCGGGTGCGGCCCGGCCGTCGACTGCCTCGCCGCAGATGTCACCAGCCAGGCCGGGGGTGTGATCGTGGCCCAGTTGCAGGGCCGAGAGCTGGTCGGGCGTGGCGTCATCCAGCACGAGGCGACCAACAACAACGGATGCTGGAACCCGCTGCAGCGCTCGATGGTGATCGACGCCGAGTTGGTGACGATCGGTCTCGATCAGGTCCAGTTCACCGATCGGGCCACCCTGACGCCACGTGACGGGGTGAGCTGGGGCAACGCCGACCAGTACGGCTGCGCCTACTACATGGACGGCTGATGGGACGTTGAGTCGGGGCGGGGTGGGCGTCGCGGCCAGACTGGGACGATGAGACGTACACGCGCTTCCATGCAGACTGTGATCGAACATGCGGCAGCGATCCTCGGTGTGCGAGCGCTGGGGCCGGACGAACTCGCTGACGAATTGATCAAGCACGGCGTCGAGCTCGGCGACGATCCGGTCGGCATCGTTGGTGAGCTACTCGGTGACCTCAGCGAGTTCTACCTGTTCGACGAAGCGATCGTGCACGTCCCCAGTCAGCTCGACGGAATCGGCTGGTGCACGAGCGTCGTGGCCACTCCCGACGGTGCGGAGGTGGTGCTGGTCGAACCCGATCTGTCGCTGATCGGTTGGTGGCTGATGGATGGTGGGGTGGGCCTGATGAAAAGCGACGGCACTCCCGCGGGCGGGTTGGTCGTCGTTGAGGACGACGATTTCGGCGATCCGATCCTGGTCGGGCCTCCTGGGTGGTTGGCCGGATTTCGCGACCAGTTGGTGACAGTGCGGGTCGCCAATCGCGGGTTGTGCGTCGAACCGGCAGCGCCGATTCCGAGCGCGACGACAGCTCAGGCCGACGCTGTGCGCACCGGATTCCTCGCAGCCGCAGCCACCGACGAGGGTTTCATCGGGCTGGACCTTTCTGACACTGACCTCGCCGACGCACGACTCGCCACCGTGTCGTCGGTGATGTGGCAGGCGTTGCGCATCAACCGCACCGCGTTTGCCGGCGATCGCGTCCCGCGAATCGATGACCTGATCGCGGCCGCCGGGTTGAAACGTGACTTCGACATGGTTGCCGAGGCAGATTTCGAATGGGCGGAACTTCAGAAGGTGGAGCGCATCAAATCTCTCGCCCAGCGTTTCGGCCTCGACGAGATCCGCGCAGAGATGCTGGCGGTGGCCCTGAAGGGCGTGGCGATCCTGAGCATCGACGCCGATGCACTGCCGGCAACGGCCGACAGCAGCGAGATGCTGGCCGACCTCGCGATGTGCCTCGATGACCCGGACATCAGCCGGGCATTCGTCGCTGAGCACACCATCGCAGGTACCGATCCCGCGGCATTGGTCGACGCTGCCCTGCTCGTGGCGGGGGTACCCGGCCCCACCGGCCGTACCGGCGCGGCGGTCGTCGCAGCGTGGTGCCTCGACATGGTCGGCCGCGCCGCAGAGGCCGAAGCACTACTGATCGAGTCGGCGCGCGGTAGCGAGTTCGGTCCCGTCCTGGAGATGCTGGCCGGGTACTGCGCCGATCGTGGCGACGCGGTCGGTGCGGTCGCCTTGCTCCGCCGCGCCGAGGTTGATCCCGACGCGGAGGGGCCGGCGGTGACGCTGTTGCGTGAGGTGGTTGGGTATGCCGTTCGGCCGACGGCGTTGGCCGGCCGCAACGACCGGTGCCCGTGCGGCTCGGGCCGCAAGTACAAGGTGTGCCATGCCGGCAAGGAGCGCCACGCCTTGATCGACAGGGCCCCGTGGCTGTACCACAAGGCCCGCCGATTCGTTGACGTGCACGGTTCGCGAGCGGCAGCCGAGGCTGCCAGCATCATCGCCACCATCGGTCGCCGACGGGCCAGGGACATCGAGCAACTCATCGACATGGGCCTCGTCGCCGACATCGTGTTGTGCGAGGGCGGCTTGCTCGACGACTTCTGCGAGCAGCGCGACGAATTCCTGCCCGACGACGAGGCGATGCTGGCAGCCCGCTGGGCGCTGGTCGAGCGCAGCCTGTTCGAAGTCGAAAACGTGCGACCCGACCGGATCAAACTGCGCGACGTCCGCAGTGGCGAGCGGATCGAGGTCACCAACGTGCGCGAGGACGCGACCCAACCGGGGATCATGCTGCTCGGGCGGCCACTGCCGGTCGACGACACCTGGCGCGCTTACAGCGGCTTCACCATGGTGTCGTTGCCGCTGGTGCAACAGGTGCTCGATGCGCTCGACTCGGGTGACCCCCACCGAGTCGCCGAGGTCATCGGGCGCGGCCTTGCGCCACCGACGATCCTGAACACCGACGGCGAGGCGATCCACTTCCACACGATCTCATGGGACGTCGACGACGAGCAGGCCGCCGCTGCCGTGCTGGTTGGGTACGGATTCAGCGACGAGGGAGACGGGTTGTACCAACTCTCGCGACCAACGAAGAATCAGCCCGATGCGCTGGTCGCCACGCTGCGCCTCGCCGGAACGACGCTGACGGCCGAGGTGAACTCCGACGAACGGGCCGACGAGATCATCGTTCTGGTCGCCCGGTTGTTGCCGGCGGCACCGATGGCTGGTGACGACTCTTGGGACCTCGGGGACCGGGAAGTTGACGATGACTCCGATGGTGACAGCGACGATTCTGGCGGTGGTTTGTCGATGGAGGACCCTGCGATGCTCAGCGTCATGACCGAAATGATGTTGAGCTACGAGCAGCGTTGGCTCGACGATTCCATCCCGGCGCTCGGCGGGGCGACGCCGCGCCAAGCGGCTGTCGATCCGGTGCTGCGGGTCGATCTGGAGCGCCTGTTGGCGTCGTTCCCGGCCCCCGGCCCCGGGCTTGCCGTCGCGATGAGCGCCGACCGGCTCCGCGCCGAACTGGGCCTGTGACGGTGCGGCGGGCAACGGTGCAGCGGCTGACGGCGAATCGATCTGTCTGGTGCGCGATGGTGCTGCTGGGTTTCGGCGGTGGTGCGTGTTCATCGAATGAAGCCGGCCCGGCTTTGGCGACCGATCCCGTTGTCACGTTCGTGCCAGCAGATGGTGGAACCTCGGATCCGGCGCTGGCACCGAACACCACGGCGGCTCCGCCAACGACGGTAGCTGCGACCACGCTCCCGGTTACGTCTGCACCGTCAACCACCCTGGCGTCAACCACGGTCCCGGTCACGACCGCCCCGGCAACGACCGCACCGGCAACGACCGCCCCGGCAACGACGATGCCGGCCGGTGGTGGCGATGTGGAGACCCGTGTCATCGGGGCCTCGGCGGAGGGCCGTGAGATCGCCGCGGTTCGCCGCGGCGGTGGACCGGGCGGGCGAGTGGTGCTGGTGATTGGAGTGATCCACGGCGACGAAGACGACGGGGCGGCGATCATGGACCGCTTGCACGACCTGGCGGTGCCGGCCGGGGTGGACCTGTGGTTGGTCGATTCGATGAATCCTGACGGCGAGGCTGTCGGCACTCGCCACAACGCGAACCAGGTGGACCTCAACCGCAACTTCCCGCAGGACTGGGGTCCGATCGGTGTCCCCGGCGACTCGCAGTACGCCGGTCCGTCGGCGGCAAGCGAGCCGGAAACCCAGGCGATCGTCGGCTTCGTCGAGCAGATCCGCCCCGACCTGATCGTGTGGTACCACCAGGACCTGTTCCGCATCGCCCCCGGCAAGGGCCGCGACGGCGTGATTCGTCAACGGTATGCCGAGCTCACCGCGCTCCCTGTGGTGTCGATCACCGGCGGCACCTACACAGGCGTGGCAGCGACCTGGGCGCGCAACGCGATCACACCCGGGGTGGCGTTCATCGTCGAGCTCGGACCCACGCTGAGCGACGCCGAAGCCGACACCCACGCGGCCGCGGTGCTCACCGTTGCCGCAGAGCCGAACTGACCCGCTGACTCGCTGGCTGCGCGAACATGCAGCTGAACGCACATGCCTGAACCCTGTCACAGGGGTATCGCATACTTGGGGCATGGGAAGAAACAGCCAGCAACGACGGGCGGCAAAGCAGCGCAAGGAGTCGGCTCGCGAGCGGAACCGGGCTCCGCGCCCGCAGCCCTCCACCTACGGCGGTCCACGCGACACGTCGTACGCGCGTGACGACATTTTCGACCGACGCAGCGACCGATCGACCGAGATCGTCCATCGGTTGATCGCCGGGGCGCGAGTCTCGTACGGGCCAGAGGCGAACGAAGCAGTCGTCGAACGTGCCGTTGATGACCTGTGCATCGTCAGCGCCAGCGTGGGCGATGGCACGATCGAGCGTGCGCTCACCGACCAGGTCGAGGGGTTCCTCGGTCGTTTGTGGGAATCCGGGTGGCAGCCCAGCGACGTTGCCCACGTGGTGCGCCGCTCTACCAACGCCCGAACGTCTCGGCTGACGAATGAGTTGGTCGCCCGCAGTGCCGCCCTGCAGCGCGACGACCGCCCCACCGAGTGGGACGACCAGCTCGATGCGCTCGGCGCGATCGTCGATGCGTCGGCCCCGATCGTGCAGCAGTGGCAGCTGAACGAGGGCCACGAACTAGCCACCACCATCCGTACCGGC
>JAYURF010000680.1:0-2576 GCA_043756365.1 Acidimicrobiales bacterium | reverse complement strand
CGCGAACAGCCGTTGCACAGCGACGCGCACCGTGGCCCGGCCGAGCCACGCGCCGAGGCACACATGTGCGCCGGCGGCGAACGCGAGATGCGGTCCTTCCTTGCGGTGGATGTCATAACGATCCGGGTCGCTCCAGCGGCGTTCATCGCGGTTGGCCGAGCTGAGCACCGCAGCCACCAGTGCGCCCTTCGGAATCGTGGTGCCGCACACCTCGACATCGGCCGTCGTCTGTCGGGTTGAGGTGGCAACGGGCGAGATCCACCGGAACAGCTCCTCACACGCAGGGCGCCACAGTGCATCGTCGGCGGTACACGCGTCGAGCGCGTCCGGATGAGTGAGCAGTGCCCAGGTGACGAGGGCGATGCCGTCGCGCGGCTCGTTGATCCCGCCGGACATGCACAGCCGGACGTTGTTGACGATCTCGTCGGCGCTGAGGCCGGTGTGCGTGAGCCGGGGGACGACGCTGCGCAGGATTGAGGCGCCTGACGCTTCGTTGGCTGCGGCAGCTACCGCGGCAAGCGCTGGATCCATCGCAAAGTTGGCCAGCCCCGTGCACACGCCCCGCGTCCAATCGCCGATCTGCTGCCAGGTTTCGTCGTGCCAGCCAATCGCGTCCTGCAGGGCGCGCACGGCGAGCGGCTCCGCGTACGCGGTCATCAAGTCGGTGCCGGCAGGATCGAACTGGTCGATCAGGTCGTCGCAGATCACGGGGAGCCGGTCGGCCACCCAGCCGCCAGTCGCGGTCGGGTTGAAGATCGGTTGCAACGCGTCCTTCAGCCGCCGGTGCACGGCGCCGTCACTGCCGAGCATGTTGTTTCCAAGTACCGAGTTCAGCCAGCTCGGCTCGGTGGCCGAGGTGAACGACTCGGCTGTGTGGTGGACCATTTCCACGTCATCCCAGCGGGTGATCAGCCAGAGGTCGAGCGCTGGCACGTGCGAGACCGGCTCGTCAGCCCGCAGCCTGGCCAGCAGCGGGTACGGGTCGCGCTCAAGCTCTGCCATCGTGATGCTGCTGCCGATGGTCGCCACGGCGCGAATCGTAGGTCGCGGGGGCGGTACCGTTTGAGCGATGCGTGCCTTGATCGTGCAACACGAACACGATGGCCCCGGTGCCGGGGTCGTCGACCACCTCGGCCGTCGCGGCTACGACCTCGAGGTGCTGCAGGTGATGAGCGCCGGCTCGTCGCACAGCGCGGTCGATTTCCCCGACCCCGGCGACTACGACGTGATCGTCCCATTGGGTTCGGTTCACGGCGTGTACGACGTCGACCTCATCGGCAGCTGGGTCCATCGCGAGATCGCCATGTTGGCCGATGCGCACGCACGCGACATCCCGGTCTTCGGGATCTGTTTCGGCGCTCAGGCGATCACGACGGCGCTCGGCGGGAGGGTGGAGAAGTCGCCGCAGTGGGAGATCGGCTGGTACCACTACGAGACCCCGGCGGCGAGCCCGGTCCCGGCGGGACCATGGTTCACCTGGCACGGCGACCGTTGCCTGCTTCCCGGCGGGGTCACCGAACTGGCCCGTACCGAACTGTGCCCGCAGGCGTTCCGTTCCGGGCGGACCGTCGGGGTGCAGTTCCACCCCGAGGTCGATCGGGACCTGGTCGTCAGCTGGGTGACCAAGTGCCCGCCCGAGTACTTCGCCGAGCGCGGGGTGTCGCCCGATGACCTGATCGTAGGCTTTGACGAACATGGCGAGGTCGCCGCCAAGCAGGCCACCGAGTTGTTCGACTGGTTCCTCGACGAGGTGGCCCGCTGATCTCCCGGCCGGCGGTGTCTCGTCCCGACTCGGTGCCGGGTCTCGACATCGTGTCCCACGATGTCTACGAACGAGGAGTGCCCCACGCCGCCTACGACCGCTTCCGTACCGAAGCACCGGTGGCGTGGGTGAACGAGGGCGCGCACAACGGCCACGATGGCGGCGGGTTCTGGTCGCTCACCCGCTGGGCCGACGTGGTTGCGGTGCACAAGGACTGGCGCACGTTCTCCAGCGAGCTCGGCGGGACCGAGATCGAAGAGCTTGCCCCGGACGCGATCGCTGCCCGTCAGACGATGCTCGAGACCGACCCACCCCGCCACACCAAGCTTCGTCAGATGGTCAATCCGGCATTCGCGCGGGCAACTGTCGAGCGGTATGCGGCCACGGCCGAGGCGGTGGTCGAGTCGCTCGTCTCCGCAGCTCCGTCGGGCGAGTTCGACCTCGTTGCGGCGGTTGCCCGCGAGCTACCGATCCGGATGCTCGTGGAGATCCTGGGTATCCCTGCCGCCGATGCGCCGCAACTGTTCCACTGGGCCGACCAGATCGTGTACCACGCCGACCCGGAGTTCTCCGCTGCAGTCATCGACCGTGCCGATACCGATCCCTACCGACTGCTGCCGTTCCGCAGCCCGGTTTCGTTGCAGGTGTTCGAACACATCGAGCGCCTCGCCGCAATACGCCGGCGCAACCCGGCTGCCGACGTGATCACGGTGCTCGCCGACGCATGCGTCGATGGTGTGCCGCTCACCGAACGCGAGCGCGGCACGTTCCTGCTGCTGTTGTTGATCGCCGGCAACGAGACCACCCGCCATGC
>JAYURF010000679.1:0-7121 GCA_043756365.1 Acidimicrobiales bacterium | reverse complement strand
CGCGGGCCGCTTGTGCTGCAAGCCCGACAGCTTCGTCCATCGAGTTGGCGTGCAGCACGGTACAGCGACCGGCGAAGGCGGCGGCGATCTCCGCGGCCGACTCGCCGATGGCCACCACGGCACGGATTCGGCTCGATTCGCTGGCCAGGATCGACAGCTCGAGACCCTTGTTGCGCCCACCGGCAATCAGCACGAGCGACTCGAACGAACGGATCGCAGTGAGTGCCGCATGCGGCGACGTGGCTTTGGAATCGTTGTACCAGCTGACACCATCGTGGTCACCGAGGGGTTCGATGCGATGCGGCGGCGAGCGATAGGCGGCCACTCCGGCGGCGATCTGATCGGGCTGTACGAGCCCGCTTTCGATGCACGCAGCGGCCGCTGCGAGGGCGTTGGTGACGTCGTGGGGAAACTGCCGCGGCAACGACCCCAACGCCGCGAACGGCCCCGCCGGGCCGGCCAGCATCGCGTTGGCCACCCGGTAGTCACTTCCGGTCAGTCCGAACGTGACCTGCCGTGCCGGGGCCGCGGCCAGGTGGCGCATCACGACCGGATCTGACGACGAGCCAACAGCAACATCGTTGCGGTGTTGCAGTCGCCACACATTGGCCTTGGCCGATTCGTAGCTCGCCATCGAGCGATGCCAGTTCTGGTGATCCGGGGCGAGGTTGAGCCAGATCGCCGCCTCGGCCCGGAAACTGCGGAGCCATGACAGGCGAAAGCTGCTGCACTCGACCGCAAAGACATCGACGTCATCGTCCAGCGCGGCGATCAACGGCACCTCGGTGTTGCCGACGGCTGCCGGCTGCCGGCCTGCCGCGCGCAGCATCGACTCCACCATCAAGGTGGTGGAGGTCTTGCCGTCGGTGCCCGTGATCGCGATCATCGGCCGCGGTCCCCCTGGCCGCTGCTGCTCCCATTCGTACGCAAGATCGATCTCGGTCCGCAGCGGTACACCGCTGGACAGGGCAACGGTGATCAGCGGATGAGTTTCGGGGACGCCCGGTGCCGGCGCAACAGCGTCAACGGAACGCACCAGGCGCTCGATCGTCGTGAGATCCGGTGCTTCGATCAGCTCGGTACCGAGCTCACCGGCGATCCGCCGACGCTCGTCGGTGGGGGCGTCGTCGGCAACGAGCACCCGCACACCACGTGCCGCCAGCGCACGGGCGGTTGCCTCGCCGGACACAGCGAGGCCGTACACCAACACGGTGCGCGTACATGCGGCGCCCATCAGAGGCTTTCCAGACGGGTGAAGTCGCCGATGAAGATCGCCAGCGCGGTTGCCACGCACGTCCCCTGGATGATCCAGAAGCGGATGATGACCGTCGTCTCCGGCCAGCCGAGCAGTTCGAAGTGGTGATGGACCGGGGACATGCGGAACAACCGCTTCTTGCGGCCCGATGCCTTGAACACCCCCATCTGCACCGCGACCGAGCCGGCTTCGATCACATTGATGCCGCAGATCAGTAGCAACAGGACCTGGGTGTTGGTGCCGAGCGCCATGAAGGCGAGCGCCGAACCCACGCCTAGCGCGCCCACGTCGCCCATGAAAATACGCGCCGGTGCGGCGTTGAACCATAAGAACCCGCCGCATGCTCCGGCGAAGGCCGCCGCGACGACGGCCAGGTCGAGCGGGTTGACGACCGCGGCGTACGTCTCCGGGTTACGGAACGCCCAGTAGGCGATGATCGTGAACGCAAGGAAACCCATCAGCGCCGAACCACCGGCGAGGCCATCGAGACCGTCGGTGACGTTGACCGCGTTGGTGGTCGCCCAGATGATCAGCCCCGCCCACAGCACCCACAGCACCCAATGCAACGTCCACCCGGGCGACGTCGCCCGGGTGAACGACATCGTCAGGCTGACCCCGGTGCCGGCCGCGAGCCACCATGCCATCAGCACGGCGAGCGTGAGGGTGATGTAGCTCTTTCGTTTCCAGAAGATGCCCCGGTTGTGGGCCTTGGTGATCTTGATGTAGTCGTCGAGGAAACCCATCACGGCCATCACCAAGATGCCGCACCACATGATCATCGCCTGGGTGGAAAAGACCAGTCCCTGGCGTGCGTGCGCGCTGAGCCAGCCGACGAACGCAGCGCCGAGGATGGCCAGTCCACCCATCGTCGGCGTGCCCTGCTTCGACAAGTGGTGCTCGGGCCCGTTGTCCTCCTTGCCAAGGATCGGCTGTCCCTTGCCGCGGTTACGGAAAAACACGATCAGCTCGCGGGTGGAAAACAGCGAGACAACCATCGCCACGGCACCGGCGATCATCACCGCGATCATCGCGACACATCCGGTCCGGTACCTGGGTCACGGGCCGCCAGCAACTCGCGTGCGACCATGCGGTCATCGAACGCAATGACCTCGGATCCGATGGTCTGGGTGGTCTCATGGCCCTTGCCGGCGATGACAACGACGTCACCCTCGGTGGCGTCGGCGAACGCGACGGCAATGGCGGTTCGGCGGTCCGGCTCGATCACAACGGTGCCACGGTAGTCGTCGGGTACCCCCGCGACCGCGGCATCAATGATCGCCAACGGGTCCTCGGAGCGGGGGTTGTCGGATGTGACCACGATCATGTCGGCAATCTCGGCGGCGGCAGCTGCCATCTCTGGGCGCTTCTCACGGTCGCGATCGCCGCCACACCCGAACACCACAAGAACTCGTGAGTGGGTCGTCGCGCGGGCTGCGTTCAACGCTTCACGAAGGCCGTCGGGGGTATGGGCGTAGTCGACGATGACGCTGAAGGGTTGGCCCGCATCGATCGGTTCGAACCTACCCGGCACCGGCCGCGCCGAAGCGAGCCCCGCCGCCACGAGCTCGGGCGCGAGCCCCACCGCGCGGCACGTCTCCGCTGCGGCGAGGCTGTTGGATACGTTGAACGCGCCGCCCATGCCGACACGCACCTGCTGGCCACGCCAGCTGTAGGAGTGCTGCGTTGCATCGACGGAGAGGTCGCGAAGATCGGCCACGGTGAACGTGTCGATCGCGATCGATGACGAATCCACCAGCAACCGCCCGTGCACGTCGTCGATGTTGACCACTCCCCGGTCCGACAGGCCAGCTTCGAACAGGCGTGCCTTGGCCGCGAAGTACCGCTCAGTCGTGCCATGCAGATCGAGGTGATCACGTCCGAGGTTGGTGAAGACTGCGACGTCGAAGTGCGCGCCGTTCACGCGGCCGAGCGCGAGCGCGTGCGACGACACCTCCAGCACCACCGCGTCCGTGCCGGCATCGCGGCTGGCGGCCAACCGACGCTGCAACTCTGGTGCCTCGGGCGTGGTGTGGCCGCCGGTGAGGGTGCCGAACACATCAACCGACCGACCGCCGTAACGAAGTACGTCGCCGACGAGTTGCGCCGTCGTGGTCTTGCCGTTGGTCCCCGTCACACCGATCGTCAGCAGATGGTCCGCTGGATGCCGGTGAACCGACGCAGCAAACCATCCCGTGGCCGCTCGGACATCGGCCACCACGACCTGGGTCACATCGATATCGAGGGGGTGATCCACCAGTAGCACCGTCGCCCCGTTGCTCACAGCGTCGGCCGCGAACCGGTGGCCATCGACGTGATCGCCGACGACGCAGCAGAACATCCATCCCGACCGGACCTCGCGAGAATCAATGGTGATGTCCGTGACGGTGGAAGCGGCGGCGGCAGCCGAGCCGCGTAGTTCCACGACGGGACCACCTCGCAACGCGGCGAGGATCTCCCCGATCGGCTGCGCCATCGTCAGCTCTCGGGGCAGCCGCCGCCGGGCGGCGGCACGATGTTCATCTCGCGCATGATGGTCGGGGCGACGGCTGCGAACACGGGGGCGGCGGCGGTGCCACCGAACCTGGTGACCTCATCCTCGGCTCCGGGCGGCTCGTCGATCGAGATCAGAACCGTCACCTCGGGCGCTTCAGCGGGGAAGTATCCGACAAACGACGAGTAGTAGGTGCGCTCGCCTTTTTCATTGAAGTAGGTGCCGTTCGGCTGGGCCTTGAGCCCGGTACCGGTCTTACCGGCGATGCTGACCCCATCGACTCGCGCAGCCTGTGCCGTGCCGACGCAGACCACGTCACGCATCATTTGCGTGACCTGCGCGGCGACCTCGGGCCTGACCACCTGACGCGTCCCCGACGGTGGCGTTTCCACCAGCTCACCGGCCGAATTGATGGTCGACAGCAGTAGTTTCGGTTCGACATACACACCACCGTTGGCTAACACGTTGATTGCCGCAGCGAGCTGGATCGAGGTCGAGGCGATGCCTTGGCCATAGGCCACGGTGTACTGCTCGGCGCCCTCCCACATCGTCCAGTCGGCCCCCAGACCGCGGGATTCCCCCGGGAACTGGAGTGCGGTCTTGGTACCCAACCCGAACGCCGTCATGTAGGCACCGAGCTTCTCTTTCTTGTCGCGAAGTTCCTCGGCGATGGTGAGCATGACCTCGATCGTGCCGATGTTGGACGACTTGGCGAGGATCTTCGACACCGGCCACGTTTCGTCTGGGTGCACCTCGGCGTCGTGCAGCACGGTGTCGGAGTACTTCTTCGCGTAGGGGATGTTGAACATCGTGTCGGGGGTGACCGTTCCCTCGTTCAAGGCTGCGGCAACCGTGATCGCTTTCACCACCGAGCCCGGTTCGGCAGCGTCGACAGCCGCGATGTTGCCACTGGTCACTTCGACGATGCCATCATCGTTGCGGCGCACCCCGACCATCGCGATGACTTCGCCGGTCCGTGCGCTCAGCACCACTGCGGTACCGCCGCGAGCCTTGAGCTCGGATACCCGTTTCAGCATCGCCTGCTCGACTGCGAACTGCACCGAGCGGTCGATGGTGAGCACCACATCGTCACCGGGGACCGGGTTCAGTGCGGTGGTCTCGCTACCGGGCAGCGAGCGGCCGTCGCGATCGTGTTGCCGGGTGAGCTCACCGTTGGTGCCGGTCAGCAACGCGTCGTACTTCTCTTCGAGCCCGGCGATGCCTTCACCGTCGACGTTCGTCAGGCCGATCACACTTTGGCCCACATCGCCGCCCGGCATCGCCCGGCGGTCCTCGGAGATGTCGTCGACCCCGGCGAGCGACAGCGCCATCACTGCCGCGGCCGTGTCATCATCGACCTGACGGGCGATGTACACAAAGCTCTTCTCCTTCGCCGTAAATGCATCCACAAGCGACTGCTGCTTTTTTGCGCTCAACGCCAGGATCGGCGCCAACGTGGCCACCGTGCCGACCGGATCGGTGACCAGCTTGGGGTTGGCGATGATCGTCACCGCCGGAAGCGACAGCGCCAACTCGTCACCGTTGCGGTCGAAGATCACACCGCGGCTTGCTTTCAGCACACGTTCCGAGGTGCGCTGCTCGCGTCCGGCGGCACGCAACGTCTCCGCACTCGATGTCTGCAGCATGACCACCTTGCCAACCACGATGACGAACATCAACGCGGTCAACACGAGCACGGCGATCAGGCGGTGGCGGCTCTCTCCGGCTTTGAAGTAGTGGCGCACCACGCGTGGGGACTTGGCAACGCGGCGCTGCAGCGCCCGTCCGTGATCGGACGGGCGCCGGCGAACGGGGGCATGCTGGCGAACGGGGGCATGCTGGCGCGAGGCGTCAGGTGCGCCCTTGCGGCGCGTCTGTCCCAGCGCGGATTGGCCGGACGCACGCTGGCTGGACGCACGCTGGCCGGCAGGACGGGCCGTACGGTCTGGGCGATGACGCGGATCAGGAGTGACCTTGCGTGCGGACCGGTGCGGCACCGGGGCGAGACGGCGGCTCACGGCTTGGCGTCCGTGGCGGCCTTGACGATGCGGAACTCTTCCAACAACGTGGTGCCGTCATCGAGCCATGCCCGGTCGAGCGACCCTGTGCTCCGCTTCACTGCCGCCAGCACATCGGCGTCGATCGTGTCGATGATGTTGTCGCGAGCCCTCACCATGCCTGTGCTCTCGGCAAGTTCCGACAGCCGCGCCGGTGAACGCAACTCCGCCCGCTGGCGGCGGAGCACGTCGTAGAACTCGCGCTGCGCGGAGATCTCGCCGTCGAGGCGGTCGAGTTCAAGCTGACGGCGGGCAAGTTGAGTTTGGAATGCGGCCGCACCGAGCATGGCCAAGCCGATCATCGAACAGACCACGACCGCCAGGCCCACCGCGCGCCGACGCCGCGGGACCACGACGAGCACCGGTGGCGCCATGCGCACCCCACGCGTCGAGCGGACCATCGGGCGCGGGGCCTCCACGCCATGACGACGGGTGGCCACCCGTCGAGTCTGGCCCTCGGGAGCCGGCGCCACCGAGTGCGCGCGTAGGGGTAGTGCCATCGTCAGCGCTCCCTTCTGTTCACTTTTGGCGGGCTGGACGGGTCGCCTCGCCGAGTCGGCTCGATGCGTTCCACCACACGCAAGCGCGCACTGCGCGCTCGCGGGTTGCGTGCCTTTTCGGCCTCCGTCGCCGTCTTGGCGATGCGCCGGACCACGCGCACGGTTTGCACCGCATCGCACACACATGGCAGCTCCGGCGGGCAGGCGCAGCCACCGGTCTCGGCGTGGCGCAAGACGCTTTTGACGATCCGGTCCTCACCCGAGTGGTACGACAACACGGCGATTCGGCCACCGACGACGGTGTGTTCGACCGCGATGCGCAAACCCTCAGGCAACACCTCGAGCTCGCGGTTGACCTCGATGCGGATGGCCTGGAACGTCCGCTTGGCGGGATGCCCGCCTGTTCGCCGAGCGGCCGCAGGGATGGCCGCCACGACCACCTCGGCCAAATGCGTGGTGGTTTCGATCGGGCGCGCCGCAACGATGGCCCGAGCGATGCGCGTCGCGAAACGCTCGTCGCCGTGACGCCGCAACGTCTGTGCGAGCAATCGCTCGTCGTAGCCGTTCACCAGATCGGCAGCGCTCCACTGCTCGCGCTGATCCATGCGCATGTCGAGGGCCGCATCGTGGCGGTAGGAGAATCCTCGCTCGGCCCGGTCGAGTTGCGGAGAGCTCACCCCGAGATCGAACAGGGCGCCC
This sequence comes from Acidimicrobiales bacterium, assembly GCA_043756365.1. Lineage (GTDB taxonomy): Bacteria > Actinomycetota > Acidimicrobiia > Acidimicrobiales > Ilumatobacteraceae > VFMC01. The sequence continues at coordinate 119 of JAYURF010000679.1, read as the reverse complement.
GAGAGAGAGTGGATCGAGAGTGCTTCCATGGCGCTTTCGAGGAGGTCGAACCGAAGATGAGCTGTCGCCACACGACCGCCGAAGACCTGCAACCGTGCTTGCGCTGCGGCCAGCGCGTC
>JAYURF010000678.1:0-7122 GCA_043756365.1 Acidimicrobiales bacterium | reverse complement strand
GTTCGCGCGTCGGCACCAGGACGAGCCCGAGCGGTCGGCGCGGCTCGGCCTTGCCGCTGAGGCGGGCCAACATCGGCACCCCGAACGCAAGCGTCTTTCCCGAGCCGGTCTGGGCCCGGCCGCACACATCGAGGCCCTGCAGGGCGACGGGGATCGCTTTGGTCTGGATGGCGAACGGCATGGTGAAACCCGCCGCCCACAGGCCGCGGTCGACACCCTCCGGCACGCCGAGATCAGCGAACCCGGTGGGGATGTAGGCGGCATCGTTTTCGAGTACTTCGAGCGGCGCCAGCGAGGACGCCGATCGCTCTTCGAGGCTCTTGGCTGGGCGACGAATGCGTCGCGGGGCCCCGGGCGGGCGTGTGTTCTCAGGCATGTTGCCAACCAGCGTACTTGGGCTCTCTGCCGATCGATGGTGATCTCCCGGGCCGGGCCAGTTGCGGCGCTCCACCGCTGGATCGACAACAATGCCGAGCATGAAGGTCGCCCTCACCGTCAACGATTTCCTCCGCCGCGCCGAACAGCTCTACCCGCTGCGCACCGCTGTGATCGACGAACCCGATCAGCCCGCCGCATCGTGGGGCTCGTTCACCTACGCCGAGATGGCCGCACGCGCCCGCGCCCAGGCAGCCGCTCTCGACGCCATGGGCATCGCTGCCGGCGAACGCGTAGCGATCGTCAGCCACAACTCGGCCCGCTTGCTGACCGCGCTCTTCGGGGTCAGCGGATCGGGCCGCGTGCTCGTGCCGATCAACTTCCGCCTCGTCGCCGAGGAGGTGCGCTACATCGTGGCGCACTCGGGAGCCCGCGTGCTGTTGGTCGACCCCGAACTCGACGAGGCGCTGGCCGACGTCGAGTGCGAACACCGCTACGTGATCGGCAGCGACCACGACGCGCCGGCCGAACACGCTGAACCGGTCGCGTGGGACTGCGACGAGGACGCGACTGCGACCATCAACTACACCAGCGGCACCACTGCCCGGCCGAAGGGCGTGCAGCTCACCCACCGCAACATCTGGCTCAACGCCACCACGTTCGGATGGCAGCTCGGCATCAGCGACCGCGACGTGTACCTGCACACGCTGCCGCAGTTCCACTGCAACGGATGGGGAATGCTGTACGCGGTGACCGGGATGGGTGGCAAGCATGTGATCATCCGCAAGATCGACGGTGCTGAGATCCTGCGTCGTGTCGACAACCACGGGGTCACGGTGATGTGCGGGGCGCCTGCCGTGGCGAACGCGATCCTCGACGCGGCCGCGGCCTGGGATGGACCGATCCCCGGCAACGGCCGGGTGCGGATGGTGATCGCCGGGGCACCTCCTCCCACGCGCACCATCGAGCGGATCGAAACCGAACTCGGCTGGGAGTTCATCCAGATCTACGGCCTCACCGAAACCACCCCGCTGCTGACGATGAACCGCCGTCGTGCCGAGCTCGACCCACTCAGCCCTGCCGACCGGGCGACCCGCCTCGGTCGCGCCGGGGGCCCGGCGCTCGGCGTGGAGGTACGCGTCTCGACCGACGGCGAGATCCTCGCCCGCGGCAACCACATCATGGCCGGCTACTGGGAGCAGCGAGAGGCGACGGCCGAGGCGATCCGTCCGGCGAACGACGACCCCGATGGACCGGCGTGGTTCCACACCGGCGACGGCGGGTTCATCGACGACGAGTACTACGTCACCATTAGCGACCGCAAGAAGGACGTGATCATCAGCGGCGGCGAGAACGTCAGCTCGATCGAGGTGGAGGACGCTCTGTTCAGCCACCCCGACGTCGCCGAGGTCGCGGCGATCGGGGTGCCCGACGAGAAATGGGGCGAGCTCGTCATGGCCCTTGTTGTCATCACACCCGGATCAACGCTGGACGAGGCGACGCTCATCGCGTACTGCAAGACGAAGCTGGCCGGGTACAAGTGCCCGAAGCGGATCGAGTTCCGCGATGTGCTCGCCCGCACCGCGACCGGAAAACTGCAGAAGTTCAAGTTGCGCGAGCCCTACTGGACCGGCCAGGCCAAAGGCATCAATTGAATTGTGGTCGTGCGCACCGGCATCCGACTCATGAGTCAGTCGAACTGACGGACTTCTCAGCGCAACTGTCTGACGGATCAGCGAGTAGCCGTTCGGCTTTCACGTCGTTAGCTTTCGCTGCGCTCGACCGCCAACCGGCTGCGAGCCGGAGCATCGACGAGGAGGCAGAAACCATGGAACAGTTCGACGGAACACTGAACGCAGGCCGCAAAGGCATGGCCTACGACTGGCAGGGGCTGCTCGCCTCGTACGAAGCGGGATCGCTCGACAGCGACCTCGCTGCGATGGCGCCGCAGTTCGCAGAGTGAGCCGTGCGCCCGGCAGGGTGCTCGTCCTCGGCTGCGGATCGGTGGCGCAATGCGTCGTCCCGCTGCTCGTTCGCGATCTCGGGATCGAGCCAGAACGGTTGACAGTCGTCGACTTCGCCGACAACCGCAGCCGCATTGCCGCCGAGATCGCCGCTGGCGTCACCTACGAGATTGACCGAGTCACCCCCGACAACATCGACTCGTTCCTGTCGGCGCGCGTGGGCGACGGTGACCTGCTGGTCGATTTGGCCTGGAACATCGACAACCCGACGATCCTGCAATGGTGCCGCGACCACAACGTCCGCTACCTCAACACCAGCGTCGAGGTGTGGGATCCGTACATCGATCTGGCCACCACTCATCCGCTCGATCGCACGCTGTACGTGCGGCACATGGAGTTGCGCCGAATGATGGCCGCGTGGCCCGATAACCGCGGTGCAACAGCGGTGCTCGAACACGGCGCCAACCCCGGCCTCGTCAGCCACTTCACCAAGCAGGCTCTCCTTGAAATCGGATCCGCGATGCTGCGCGACGGGCTCGCCGCCGATGCGGGCTCGCTCGAGAATGCGCTGACCACCGCGTCGAATGACGGAGTGGGTTTCAACGTGTTGGCGATGCACACCGGCACCAAGGTCATCCACATCGCCGAACGCGACACGCAGATCAGCAACGTGCCGAAAGCACCGGACGAGTTCGTCAACACCTGGAGCGTCGACGGGCTGTACGAAGAAGGCATTGCGCCGGCCGAGATGGGGTGGGGCACCCACGAGTTGCGCCTGCCGCCGAACGCCTACGTGCACGCAGGCATTGGGCCGCGCAACCAGATCTGCCTGGCCCAGCCGGGCATCGAGACCTGGGTGCGGTCGTGGGTGCCGAGCGGTGAGATCCGCGGCATGGTGGTGCGCCACGGCGAGTCGTTCACCATGAGCGAACACCTCACCGTGAACGACCGGATCACCGGCGCGGCGATGTACCGGCCGACCGTGCACTACGCCTACCACCCGAGCGACGCCGCTGTGAACAGCGTGCTCGAGTTACGGATGCGTTCGTGGGTGATGCAATCCAAGCAACGCATCATGAACGACGAGATCATCAGCGGTCGCGACGAGCTCGGCGTGTTGTTGATGGGTCACCCGTACAGGTCGTGGTGGACGGGTTCGATCATGTCGATCGACGAAGCGCGCTCCGCGATCGCACACCAGAGCGCGACCACGTTGCAGGTTGCTGGCTCGATCCTCGGCGCGATTGCGTGGATGATCGGGCACCCGACCGAGGGCGTTCGGGTGCCCGATGACCTACCGTGGCAGGACGTGTTGCGGGTGGCGACGAAGTACCTCGGCACGTTGTGGTCGGGGCCTTCCGATTGGGATCCGGTATCTAGCCGTAACGATGTGTTCGGTGCATTCGGCAACGACCGTGACGGCCTTGACCTCACCGACCCCTGGCAGTTCACCAACTTCCTCACGCACTGAGCACCGCCGCCGGTTTCCCGGCTTCCATCTCGAATCGCCGCGCGAGCGATTGCTCAGCGAGCGCGGATGGGGTAGGGTCGTAGTTGCTATGTGCACCGTCGGCCTGGGGCTTCTCCTTATGTAGGGCAAGCGCCACATATTCGCGCTTGCCCGCACCTCCCGCCTCCGGTCGGGGGGTTTCGTCGTTTTCGGCGTCGTTGCGCCCGCCATCCGGCTCCTGTTCGACCGCCCGTCTACGCAACCGATCACCAACCGACAACCATCGCTCACCCTCACTCGATCCCGCCGTCATCGCCTCACAGGAGGTCATCACCATGCCACCAGCCAACGTCACCCCGAAAAAGATGTCCTTCGAGAAGTACCAGCGATTCGTGCCGGTCGTGCTTCACGACCGCACATGGCCGAATGCCGTCACCGACGTCGCCCCGCTGTGGTGCAGCGTCGACCTGCGCGACGGCAACCAGGCGCTGATCGATCCGATGGACCCCCAGCGCAAACTGCGAATGTTCGACGCCCTGGTCAAGATGGGCTTCAAGGAGATCGAGGTCGGCTTTCCGAGCGCCAGCCAACCGGACTTCGATTTCGTCAGGCAACTGATCGTCGACGACCTCATCCCCGACGACGTGGTCATCCAGGTACTGGTGCAATGCCGCCCGGAGCTGATCGAGCGAACCTACGAATGCATCCAGGGGGCAACCCGAGCAATCGTGCATTTTTACAACTCCACCAATCCGCTGCAACGCGAGGTCGTGTTCGGGCTCGACAAGCAAGGCATCATCGACATCGCCGTCAACGGCGCCAAGCTGTGCCGCAAGCTGGAGCAAACGGTCCCGGACACCGCAGTACGCTACGAGTACTCGCCGGAGAGCTTCACCCTCACCGAACCAGAGTTCGCGATCGAGATCTGCGAAGCAGTGATGGACGTGATCGAACCGACGCCCGATCGGCCGATCATCTTGAACCTGCCGGCCACGGTCGAGTGCTACACCCCGAACGTCTACGCCGACGTGATCGAGTGGTTCGGACGTCGCATTCGTCAACGCGACTGCGTGGTGATCAGCCTGCATCCGCACAACGACCGAGGCACCGCCACGGCGGCTGCCGAACTCGGCGTGCTCGCAGGCGCCGACCGGGTGGAGGGAACCCTGTTCGGTAACGGCGAACGCACCGGAAACGTCGATCTGGTCAACCTGGCGATCAACCTGTTCGTGAACGGTGTCGATCCCCGCCTCGACATCACCGACATCGACGCGCTGCGACGTACCGCCGAGTACTGCAACCGCCTGCCGGTTCACCCGCGGCACCCCTGGGTTGGCGATCTGGTGTACACCGCGTTCAGCGGTAGCCATCAGGACGCGATCAAGAAGGGCTTCGATGCCCTGCAGCGCAAGGCCGCGGCATCGCCGACCGGCGAGTACGAACAGTGGGGGGTGCCATACCTGCCGCTCGACCCGAAGCATCTCGGGCGCAGCTACGAGGCGGTGATCCGCGTCAACAGCCAAAGCGGCAAGGGTGGCGTGGCGTACGTGATGAAGACCGAACACGGCTTCGATCTCCCCCGCCGCTTGCAGATCGAGTTCTCCAAAACAATTCAGCACATCACCGAGGACTCCGGGACCGAGATCAGCCCGGTCGTGATGTGGGACGCGTTCCAGACCGAGTATCTCAACCCGTCGCCGAGGTTCCAGCTGACGTCACACGAGTTGCGCAGCGACTCTGCATCGGGGCGCACCTCGATCACTGCCCAGTTGGTGATCGATGGAGAACCGCTCACCATCATCGGCGACGGCAATGGCCCGATCGATGCGTTCGTACGCGCGTTGCGATCGGGTGCGGGCGCAACCCTCGACGTCACCGACTACGCCGAGCACGCCATGGGCCAGGGTTCTCAGGCGAGTGCCGTCGCCTACGTCGAGACGATCAGCGCGGAGCACGGCATCCTGTGGGGCGTGGGGACCGACCCGAGCACGATCACCGCTTCGCTGCGGGCCGTACTGAACGCGCACGAGCGGTCACACCCGAGCAGCTAGGGTTCGGCGAATGTCGCGCTGGCTTCGTCGCCTGGTCCTGATCACGTTGGCGGGCACTGTCGCCGGAGTTGTCGTGGTCCGGCTGCGGCGCACCACCTCGGGTACTGGGCCGGGTACTGGGCCGGGTACTGGGACGGTATCCAACGGTCCGTCTGCACCTGTCGCGGTGACGCGAGATCCTGCGTGGCCGCCGCTGCACCGCGACAACGGCGCGCGATGGACCCGGCCGGACGAGAATTGTGCGTGCCCCGCCGAGTACCCGGTGAAAGCGAACGACAACTCGGGCATCTTTCACCTGCCCGGCGGAAGGTTCTACGACCGCACGAAACCCGAGCGCTGCTACTCCGACGCGGTCGCCGCGGCCGCCGATGGCTATCGTGCCGCCAAGGCCTAACGACGATACCGAAGTCGGCTTCCACCACGTTGCCGACGATCTGCCGAAGGCTCCATCAGATGACATGCCAAAGGGGAATGACATGAAAGTATCGGTCGATTTCGATGTGTGCGCGTCCACCGGTGCGTGCATGCAGGTGTGTCCCGAGGTGTTCGAGGTGCGAACTGACGGCTATCTGTACGTGCTCCAAGAGGAGCCCGGCGAAGAACTCCGCGACAAGGTGATGATGGCCGCCGACATGTGCCCAACAGCGGCAATCACCGTCACCGACTGACGCGCCGCTGACTGGTCGCAGTCGTCACCCGCCGCACTTGAGGGGTATCGGAGCGATCGTTGCACCGTCTGCGACCGTCTACACGATGTCTTGACCTGCGCCGACACACATTTTACTCAGGTTCGAGGCGGCTGATGTCGATTGTTTGTTCACGTCGGCGCCAAACCCGCTGCGCCCATTCCTCGTGTCGATTGTGGGCGGTTGAAGGAGTAGAACGAACAGATGGAACGACGAACTGCGCTCGCTGCTGCCGTTGCCGGTGCCGTAACAGCCGCTAGTGCCACGTTCGCCATGGCCGCAGTAGGCGGCCTGAACATCCTGGGTTTTACAACCCCAGCAGCCGAAGTCGATGCCACTCCGGCGATCGTGAAACAGATCGCCACGGTCGACGACGTGGTGGTCGTGGTGTCATCCAACACGCCGGGCACGGCGGTCGGTGCCACCAACTCGGCCATCTTCGGTGGAGCAGCCAGCTTGGTCCTGGAGGCGGCTGTCCCGACGGCGGTCGCCCCCGCTGCTGCCCCGCTGCCGAAGATCTCGGCCGGATTCACTGGGGCGTCCGCCAACAAACCGATCCCCCCGATTCCTCCCGGATGCGTCGAACCCGTGCTTGA
>JAYURF010000677.1:0-2580 GCA_043756365.1 Acidimicrobiales bacterium | reverse complement strand
TCCTCACCGTCGACACCTTGCGCGAACTGCTGCCAGAAATCGCCGAGCTCCACGTCGACCGCCATCGCCTCCCGTCGATCCGCTCGCTCAACTTCGTCATCCACGGCCTGCTCGACGAAGGCGTGGCGGCGTCCACCCGTCAAGACGCGCAGGCTAAAAGCCTCGGCGAATGGCTCCGCGCTCGGGCTGTTGCCATGCCGGTTGCCCTCCTGTCGCCGGATTGACCAGGACGAACCTGCCGCGACACGCGGCCCGCTCACAGCCGTGGGCAACGACCTGGCCGCCGGGCAACCACCCGGCCGCCGGGCAACGGGCCGATGTAGCATGGCCCGTGACCGTTTCGCACCACAGCCTGAGCCGGTATGTGCCGAGGGTTGCGAGCGAGTGGGGGGCCGTCGCGCCGGACGCGCCGTGGCAGGAGATCGACTCCACGTTGTGCTTCGTCGACCTGTCGGGCTTCACGAAGTTGTCCGAACGCCTCGCGCGTCGGGGCCGAATCGGTGCCGAGGAGCTCACCGAGGTGCTCAACCGGGTCTTCGGCCGGATGCTCGAGCTCACCTACGAACGCGGTGGGAGCCTGATCAAGTTCGGCGGTGATGCTCTGCTGCTCCAATTCGTCGGGGCCGATCATCCGGTTCACGCAGCCTGTGCGGCCGTGGAGATGCGTGCCGCGCTGCGCGAGGCGGCACAGATGAGAACCTCGGTCGGTCGTGTTCCGCTGCGCATGTCGGTTGGCATCCACTCGGGGATCGTGCACATGTTCAAGATCGGGACCTCACACCGCGAGCTCGTCGTCACCGGGCCGGCGGCAACATGGGTGGCGTTAATGGAGAGCACTGCCGACGCCGGGGAGATCCTCGTCAGCCCCGACACCGCGCGGCGGCTGCCGACCAGCGCGACGGGCAACGCGAAGGGTGCCGGGCTGCTGCTGAAGTGGCGGTATCCGGTGGTGGCGAGCAAGGGCGCATCGCCTCGCCTGCCCGTGTCGCGCGAGGCAATCGCAGAATGCCTCCCGGTCGTCCTGCTCCAGTACCTCGCCCAAGGTCCCCCCGAGCCCGAGCACCGGGTAGCCACCGTCGGCTTCGTCAAGTTTCAGGGCGTCGACGAACTGATGACAGCGACTGGTCCGGCGGGCGTGGCCGTCGCTCTCCACGATCTCGTCTCCACCGTCCAGCACGCCGCCGATGCGGCGGGAGTCACACTGCTCGCCACCGACCTCGACAAAGACGGCGGAAAACTGATCCTCGTGACCGGGGTGCCTGCTACCCAGGGTGACGACGATGGCCGCATGCTCCGGGCGCTGCGGGAGATCATCGAGGCAGACACGCATCTGGATGTGCGGATCGGCGTAAATCGCGGCCACGTGTTCGCGGGAGAGGTCGGTGGCGAGCACCGGGCCACCTTCACCGTGATGGGCGACACAGTGAACCTGGCGGCGCGGCTGATGGCATCGGCAGCACCGGGCGAGCTGTACGCGAGCCCGGAGGTGCTCGACCGGTCACGGACGCTGTTTGCAACGGTTGCGCTGGAACCGTTCTTCGTGCGCGGTAAGTCCCTGGCGGTGCAGGCCTACTCGGTCGGCAAGGAGATCGGATCACGTGTCTCCACCGCGACCAACGAGCTGGCCTTTGTCGGCCGGGACGTGGAGATGGCGGTGCTCGCCGGGGGGGTCGCAGAGGCGTGTGCCGGCCACGGCTCGGTCATCACCATCGTCGGTGCGACCGGGTTGGGAAAAACTCGGCTCATCGAGGAGACGAAGCTGCTCGCCACCGGAATGACGACGATCGGTATCCACGCCGACTTCAGCGGATCGACCGCTCCCTATCGCGCATTCCGCGACCCGATCCGTGACCTCCTCGGCATCGAGCGAGCGGATCAGGCGACCATGGCGGCAGCGCTGGCGCGGTCCGTCGCCGAGCGGGTGCCAACGCTGCTGCCGCTCCTGCCGCTGCTTGGTGACGTCGCTCACATCGACGTCCCGAGGACACAGCGGGTCGACAGCATCGAGCTTCGCTTCCGACCGGACCGCACCGCCGACGCAGTGATCGACCTGCTCGACGCCTGCGGTACCGGTCCGATGTTCCTCGTGGTGGAGGACGCTCAATGGATGGACAGTGCTTCCGTTGCGCTCGCGGAACGGTTGATGGCTGCGGCCCGCACCCAACCGTGGCTGATCGTCGTCGCCCGGCGCCCCGAGACAGGCGGCGTGAATCCCCAGCGCGGTGAGCGGATCGAGCTGCATCCGCTCGATGCCATCGAAGCAACCGCAGTCGTCATCGCGGCAACGTCAGCGGCCCCACTGCGGCCCCACGAGATCGACCTCATCGTGCAGCGGTCAGGCGGCAGCCCGCTGTTCCTCGGCGAGATGTTGCGCATGGCGCGCACCGGCCGGGTCGAGGATCTCCCCGCGTCGTTGGACGCGGTCGTGAATGCCGAGCTCGACGCGCTCGGGGTTCTCGCCCGACGGCTCGTGCGCTATGCGTCGGTTCTCGGGCGAAGCTTCCGCATCGCGGTGCTGCGCGAGCTCGTCGCCGACGATGCCATCGACCTCGACGACGCGACCACTCGCGAGCTCGGCCG
>JAYURF010000676.1:0-2583 GCA_043756365.1 Acidimicrobiales bacterium | reverse complement strand
GGCTGGGCCGGTTGGCCGGCCGTACTTGAGGCGGGGGTTGGGGTAGCGGTGCTCACGACCGGCACAGTCCACCACGGGATCTGACCACCATCAACGCTCGCCGGGAAGAATCCCTCGACCGGGGCATCGACACGGCTGCGGCAAGGCGACGAATGGGCCTACGATGATGGCGATGCGCGTGTCGAGCAAAGGTGACTATGCGTGTCGCGCGTTGCTGTCACTCACGCTGCACTCCAGCGATTCCGGGCCGACCAGCGTGCGCGACATCGCCGAACGGACGGCCATCCCCCAGCCGTACCTCGAACAGATCCTCCTCGCGTTGAAAGGTGCCGGCCTGGTGCGGTCCAAGCGTGGGGTGGGCGGCGGCTATGTGCTGGCCCGTCCACCCGACGAGATCAGGCTCAGCGAGGTCTTAGCAGCCGTCGACGGGCCCATCTCACTCGGCGACTTCGGTGATCCCCATCAGGACGGCTCATGCGACCACGAGGGGCAGTGCGTGCTGTACGCGATCTGGAAGCTGGCCGGCGACCACATGCGCCACCTCCTCGCCGGATTCACCCTTGCCCAGGTGGCCGGTGTCGCACAGGGCAAGGCCCCGTGGCCGGACCGGGACGGCGTGATCGACCTGCCGATCGGCGAGGGCATCGGCGAGCGGGCCGGTGACGCCCTCGTCACGTCAGCTCGGGTCGATTCGCTCTAGCCGATCGAGGACCTGGGCGATGTCACCAGCGAGCACCGAGTCGAAGGTCATCTCGATGTTCGTCACGGGGTGACGGAACGTGAGCGAGGCGGCGTGCAACATTGGTCGCGGAGCGCTCACCGCCGAACGAACGCCTCCGTAGGTGCCATCGCCGACCACAGGATGCCCGATCGCGGCGAGGTGTACCCGGATCTGATGGGTCCGGCCGGTCTCGAGCCGGCACTCCAGTTCGGACACCTCCCTGACCCCGGCGTTGGCCTCGGCGGAACGAAACGAGCCGAGCGTGCGGTAGTGCGTCCGTGCTGGCTTCCCGTCGACTACGACCGCCATCTTGAGCGGATCGCGGTGGTCACGCCCGACCGGTGCGTCGATGACGCCATTGGGACTGGCCGGCGTGCCCCACACCACAGCCAGGTAGGCGCGGCCCACGTCGCGTGCCGCCAGCGCTGCAGTGAGCACGCCGTAGGCATGCTCGGTGCGGGCCACCACGAGCAATCCGCTGGTGCCGGCGTCGAGGCGGTGGACGATGCCGGGCCGACCGGCCTGGCCGACGGTGTCGATCTCCGGGTAGCGCGCCAGCAGACCGTTCACCAGGGTGCCATCGGGGTTACCGGCACCGGGGTGAACCACCAGGCCAGCCTGCTTGTCGATCACGATGACCTGATCGTCGTCGTAGACCACCGTCACCTCGACCGAGGCGTCAGGTTGGGGGCGTGCTGGTTGGGGAAGGAACTCATCGTCCACACGCAGTTCTTGGCCTTCGCTGAGCCGCAGCTTCCCAACGACGCATACCTCCGCATCAACGCGGGCACCACCAGCGCTCACGAGCACCGCAGCGTCGGCCCTGCTGGCCCCGGTCACGAGCGCCACCAGGCGGTCCAGTCGCTCGTTGGCCAGGGCGGCGGGGATGATCTCGTCGATGATCACGACTCGCCCCGGACCATGACCATCGACGCAGCCAGGAGCACCGCACCGATCGAGACACCCATGTCGGCGACATTGAAGATCGGCCACCACTGCACATCGATGAAGTCCACCACGCCGCCACGCAACCACGCCTCGCCCCGAAACACTCGGTCCGTGAGGTTGCCGAGCGCACCACCGATCAGCAGCCCGGCAGAGACGCGGGCCGTTCGCTGATCGGTACGGGCGATGGACGCGACGAGCACGACGACCACCGCCACTGCCGCGATCGCGATGACCGGGCCGAGGCCGCGTCCCTGCGAAAAGGCCATGCCCGTGTTGTAGGCAAGGTTCCACTGCAGCGTCCACACGACGTGTTCCGGATTCCCGGCGTCGAGCGTGGAGACCGCCCAATGCTTGCTCAACTGATCCAACGCCAACACCACGACCGCCAGCACCAGGCTCGAAGCCGCAATTCGGTGCCGCCGTTGCCGACCCGTACTGGCCGTGCTCACGATGCCGGCTTCGGGCTGGCCGCTCTGGTCCGGCTGGATGGCATCGGGCTCGGGGGCATCGGGCTGGCGGGCGTCCGGCTGGCGGGCGTCCGGCCGCGCTTCGTTCATGTGGACCGCTCAGCGACGGCCGATGCCGCCGACTTTCTCCTCGACCAACATCACGGCCCACGGAATCGCCTCGAGGCGCTCACGCGGGATCGGCCGTCCGGATTCGGTGGAGTATCCGTAGGTACCAAGCGTCAGCCGTTCCAACGCCAGATCGACATCGGCGATGATCTGACGAGCCTGTGCCGACAGGGCGAGGTCACGTTCACGCTCGACCACCATCGTGTCGCCTTCGCCGCCCTCGTCGTCGAACTGCACGTCGCCCATCTCGCCATCTTCGATCAGGGCGTTGGCTTCGTCCTCGAGTCGCACTGCTTGTCCTGTGAGCGCCTCGCGCTCGGATAGCAGGAGCGTCCGCTG
>JAYURF010000675.1:0-2586 GCA_043756365.1 Acidimicrobiales bacterium | reverse complement strand
AGATCGCGACGTGGTGGTTGCCCCTGCGCTGAGCCCAGGATTCAGCTCAGGGGTCAGCGCGGCGTAACGCCGATGTGCAGTTCGCGAAGGGCGCGGAGCACGAAGTTGGGGTGGTGGCGGAAGTCGTTGGCACCATCGATGAACCACATTCGTTCCACCCGCTCGGCCAGGGCACGAAACGAGATCGTCAGCTCGCGACGCGCGAGCGGCGCACCGAGGCAGTGGTGCGTTCCGAAGCCGAAGGCGATGTGCGATTTCATGTTCGAGCGGTCGAGGTCGAACTCGGCCGGGCACTCGAACTGCTCGGCATCACGGTTGGCGGAACCGAAACGGATGTTGATCACCGATCCGGCCGGGATGACGGTGCCGTGCATCTCCACGTCGACCACCGTCGAACGGAACAACCCCTGCACCGGGCTTTCCAAACGCAGCACCTCCTCGACCAGGCGCGGTACGTATGTGTCGGGATCGGCGCACACCTGCTCCCACGCCAGCGGGTGGTCGATCAACAACCGGACACCCTCGCCAATCGCGTTCGTGGTGGTTTCGGAACCGCCGACGAACGTGTCGGCCATCATCTCCGCGTGCAACTCCTCGTCGGTGAGCGTGCGGCCCCACTCGGGGATCACGGTGTTGACCAGATCGGACAGCAACGTGTCGTCGGGTTTGCGTCGGAGCCGTTCGAAGATCGGCTGGAAGTAGTGCTGGGCCTCGATCTCCTGCTCGGTCGACCAGACCGCCTCGTCGTCACTCTGCATCATTCCCAGGCGTTGTACCCACGCGTCGGTCCATGCCTTGATCTGCCAGATATCGCCCTCGGGCACACCGACCTGATGGCCGATCACGATCAGCGGCAACGGAATCGCAAACGAGCGCACCCAGTCGCCCTGCCCGACCCCGATCAGATCATCGAGCAACCGGTGGGCGAGGCGCTCGATGAACGGTTCCAGCTCGGTCACCTTGGCCGGGCGAAAGGCGAGGTTGAACATCGCCCGCATCTCGCGGTGCTCGGGATCGTCGCGCCCGTTCAACGTGGGCGCGGGAATCCAACCCCGCGCTTGGTAGATGGCGCGCAGCTTGGCCGAGCGAGGGTCGACCCGCCCGCGGTGGCGGGCGCTGGTGAAGCGCTCGGTGTCGACGAGGATCGAGCGGACGTCGGCATAGCGGGTGATCACCCACATCCCCGTGCGCGGGTCGTGCCACACCGGAGCCTCCGATCGGAGCTCGTCGTAGGCGGCGTACGGACAGTCGGACGTATCGGCATCGAGGAGATCAACCATCGCCCAATCATGCACCCGATGCCCACCGGCGCGGCGCAGCGGAGTAGAACTCGTGACCATGACACGACCGTTCCGTTTCGCTGTGCAGGCGTACGCCCCGAACTCGGGGGCCGAGTGGAGATCGATCGCCCGTCGGACCGAGGAGCTCGGGTTCTCCGCCCTGCATCTTGCCGACCACGTGATTGGAGCCGGTCCTGCGCTCGGGCCGACCAACCACAGCGTGCAGACCGTCGCGGCGATTCCGGCGATGGCCGTGGCCGGCGAGGTGACCAGCCGGATCAAGATCGGCTGCCGCGTGTTGTGCATCGACTACCGCAACCCGATCATGCTCGCCAAGGAACTGGCCACCCTCGATCAGTTCAACGACGGCCGCACCGAGATCGGCCTGGGGGCCGGGTGGTTGTCGGCGGAGTACGAGGCGATGGGCATCACCTTCGAGCGGGCCGGGACGCGCCTCGACAAGTTGGAGGAGGTGATCCAACTGTTGCGGGCCAGCTTCGGTACCGGCCTCGTCAACATCGAGGGCACGCATGTGCACGCAGTTGGATACGAGGCCGCACCCAAGTCGCTGCAACATCCGATGCCGCCGCTGATCATCGGTGGCGGGTCGCCGCGTGTGCTCGGTATCGCCGGACGCGAGGCCGACATCGTCAGCCTCAATTTCGATAACTCCTCCGGCAAGATCGGCGCCGACGGTGTCGGTTCATCGACGGCGGAGATGACGGCCGAGAAGATCGGCTGGATCCGCAACGGGGCAGGCGCCCGCTTCGATGACATCGAGTTGGAGATCGGCGCGTACTTCACCGTCGTCACCGCCAACGCCGAGGCCACCGCTGCTGTGGCCGAGCGAATGTCGACCGCCTTCGGCCTCAACCCGGACGATCTGGTCGCGCACCCGCATGCACTGATCGGCAGCGTCGAGGAGATCTGTGACCGGCTGATCGAGCGCCGCGAGCGCTACGGGATCAGCTACATCACATTCGGGTCATCGACCATGGAAGCGGTCGGCCCCGTGGTCGAGCGACTCACCGGAACCTGAGCCGATGTCGAGGAGTCCCAGTGGCGACGGCTTCATGCGCTGCGCTGACGGCCATGTGCGCTGGGGTGTGTACGGCGCAGCAGGAGTGGTGTTCGTGACCCGTGACACTGCTGCCGATCCCGGTACCGATCCCGGCGGCGACGATACGGCCGGGGTGTTCGTGATGTTGCAGCTGCGGTCGGGGTTCGCCCATGAGGGCGGCACGTGGTCGTGCGCGGGCGGGGCGCTCGACTTGGGCGAAACCCCGCTGGAAGGAGCGTTGCGCGA
>JAYURF010000674.1:0-2589 GCA_043756365.1 Acidimicrobiales bacterium | reverse complement strand
GGCTGTCGACGGTCACGTTCACGCTCGTGGTCACCGTCGCCGGTCTCGGGGCGGCGCTCCTGGGCGGATTCCACTCGTTCCCGATGACGTTCGTCGGTGGCCTCGTCATCGGTCTGTGCGAATCCCTCGCCACGCGGTACAAGGCCGACATCGAGCAGCTGTTCAACCAGTCGCTGATCAGCGGGCTGCCGCGAGCCACGGCGTTCCTGGCCATCTTGATCGTGTTGGTGGTGAGGGGCCGGGGGTTACCTTTGCGATCGCACGTGTCCGACCGGCTGCCGAAGCTCGGTAGCGGGCGCATCAACGTCGGGGGCATGGCCGTTGCGTTGGGCATCTTCTTGTTCGTGCTCTTCACGTTTGCCAACGAGAGTTGGGCGCGGGCCAGCTACGTGTCGTTGACGGCAGGCGTGATGATCTTGTCCATCGTTGTGGTGACCGGTTTTGCCGGGCAGATCTCGCTGGGCCAATGGGCGCTCGGTGGCATCGGGGCGTTGATCGCCGGCAAGTTCGTCCACGGCGGGATGACGCCCGAGTTGGCGATCGTGCTCGGCGTGGTGCTCACCATTCCCGTCGGATTACTGTTCGCCCTCCCGGCACTGCGTACTCGCGGGGTGAACCTCGCCGTCGTCACCCTGAGCATGGGATACGCCGTGTCCGAAGTGGTGTTCGCCAACGCGAACTACCTCGGACCACCGCTTGACGGCGGTACCAAGATCGGTCTGATCAAGCTGTTCGGGATCGAGGTGGATGCCTTCGGGCACCCGCATCGCTGGGCGATCGTCTGCCTCATCGCGCTCGTGCTCGTGGGTCTGATGGTTGCCAACCTGCGCCGCTCCAGAACCGGACGGCGGTTGATCGCGGTGCGTACGAACGAACGGGCTGCAGCGTCGCTCGGCATCAGCGTGTTCAGCGTGAAGCTGTACGCGTTCGGGGTTGCGTCCGGCATCGCCGCTGTCGCCGGCATCCTGGTTGCCTTCACCTCGCGCAACATCCAGTACGGGCAGTTCAACGTGTTCGCCTCGATCAACAGCGTCGGGTTCGCAGTCATCGGCGGATTGGGATACGTACTGGCCGGGCTGTTCGCTGCGCCGAATGCGATCGGCGGCCTCGGCACGCGGATCATCGAGGATGTCTTCCACCTCAAGAACCAATGGGACATCATCCTCGGCAGCATCATCGTGCTGATCATCCTCATCGTGCAACAAGACGGAGTCGCCGCGACCGCCACCGAGCACGCCCGCCCGCTCCTGCTCAAGCTGCGCTTGGCCGGTAAGCGTCCACGCGCCGCCGAGCTGCCGGTCGTTGCGCCCGAACCGGTCTTGGCTCAGACGTTGAGCATCTCCGGGCTCACCGTGCGCTTCGGTGGCGTGACCGCCGTCGACGACGTCAGCTTCGAGGTGCGACCCGGAGAGGTGGTCGGCCTGATCGGCCCGAACGGCGCAGGCAAGACCACGGTGATCGATGCGGTGACCGGGTTCGTCAAGCCGACCACGGGCCGCCTCGAGCTCGATGGTGTCGTCGTCAACTCGTGGAACGCGGGCCGCCGGGCGCGTAGCGGGCTGCGCCGGTCGTTCCAGTCACTCGAGCTGTTCGAGGACCTCACGGTCGAGGCCAACATTCGCGCCGGGTCCGGCAGCGCCACACGCGCATCGTGGCTCACCGATCTGGTCTGGCCGCAAGCCGATCCACTCACCTCCGAAGCTGTTGCCGCGATGCGCGAGTTCGACCTCGCCGACGACCTCGACAAGTTGCCGACGGAGCTGCCCTACGGTCGTCGCCGCCTCGTCGGCATCGCCAGAGCTGTCGCCTCCGGCCCATCGGTGCTGATGCTCGACGAGCCCGCAGCCGGCCTCGACGAGACCGAGACCCGCGAGCTCTCCCGTCTCATCCGTCGGCTAGCCGACGAGTGGCGGATGGGTGTGCTGCTGGTCGAGCACGACGTCGGGATGGTCATGGCCACCTGCGACCGTGTGGTCGTCATCGATTTCGGCCGGGTGATCGCCTCCGGTACTCCTCGCGAAGTCCGTGAGAGCCCGGCGGTCCGCGCTGCGTACTTGGGTGAGGAAGCCAACGACGAGTCCGAGGTGACGGCATGAGCCAGACGATGATCGAATGCCGCCAGCTCACCATGGGGTACGGGGCGCTCGCCGTCGTCCGCGGGCTCGACCTGCGTGTCGATGCCGGTGAGGTCGTTGCCCTGATCGGGCCCAATGGTGCTGGCAAGACCACCACCCTGTTGACCATCGCCGGCGAACTTCCCCCGATCTCGGGCGAGGTGTGCTGGAAGGGTGCGGTGACCACCGCACCGATGCATGCCAGGTGCCGCAACGGTCTCGGCTATCTCACGGAGGAACGGTCCGTGATCATGAACCTGACCGCGAGCGAGAACCTGCGCCTGGCGAACGTGCCGATCAAGACGGCGACCGATCTGTTCCCCGAGCTCGAACGACTGCTCGGTCGCAAGGCGGGCCTGTTATCGGGTGGCGAACAGCAGATGCTGTCGTTGGCCCGCGCGCTCGGCCGCAATCCTGAGGTGCTGCTCGCCGACGAGCTCTCGCTCGGCCTTGCCCCGCTCATCGTCGATCGGTT
>JAYURF010000673.1:0-22594 GCA_043756365.1 Acidimicrobiales bacterium | reverse complement strand
CCCTGTCGGCCCCGCTGAAGCACGAGTTCCTCGCTCACCTGCCGACGCTGATGATCGTCGACGGTCTCGGTTCGTCCGAGGCCGGTGGACAGGTTTCGCATGTGTCCACACGAGCGAATGCAACGACCGGAACGTTCCCGATCACCCCGGGCAACCACGTGCTGGCCGAGTTGATGGACCGCGAACTCGAGCCGGGAAGCGACGAGATCGGCTGGCTGGCCAAGAGTGGCCGGCTGGCGCTCGGGTACCTCGGCGACTCCGCCAAGACCGCCCGCACCTACCCCGTCATCGACGGGGTTCGCTACGCCGTGCCGGGAGACCGGGCGCGCCTGCGTAGCGGCGGGATCATCGAACTGCACGGCCGGGATTCGGTGACGATCAACTCGGGAGGCGAGAAGATCTTCGCGGAGGAAGTCGAAGCGGCACTGAAATCCCACCCCGGCGTGTACGACTGCGTGGTCGCCGGCCGACCGAGCGAGCGGTGGGGCAACGAAGTGGTGGCCGTGGTGCGGATGCGCGTCGGTCACGACGTCGACGAAGACGCGTTGCTAGCCGAGGCGCAGCGACACGTCGCCCGCTACAAGCTGCCGAAGGCATTTGTGTTCGTCGACGAGATCGTCCGTTCGCCGTCGGGCAAGGCCGACTACCGATGGGCCAAACAGGTGGTCGCCGGGCACCAGTAGCCTGCCGGTCGTGAGCGAACGAGCCTGGGACACCACGGACCTTCCCGAGGGTGCCGACAAGGCCGTTGCGGTCCGGCAGATGTTCGACGCGATCGCACCCCGCTACGACCTCGTCAACCGGATCATGACCTTCCGCCTCGATGTCCGCTGGCGGCGCAAAGCCGTACGGATGCTGGGACTGCCAGTTGGGAGCACCGTGTTGGACCTCGCCAGTGGTACCGGCGACCTGTGCGTTGATCTGCGTCGCGCCGGGCACCATCCGCTGTCGGCCGACTTGAGCTTCGGGATGCTCAGCGCCGACCGCAGCGGCGCCCCGCGCGTGCAGACCGACATCTTGGTGCTACCGGTTCCCGACCGGGCGGTGGACGGTGTGACGTGCGGGTTCGCGTTGCGCAACCTGGTCGATCTGCCCACGTTCTTCGGCGAGCTGGGCAGGGTGGTTCGGCCCGGTGGTCGCATCGCCCTGCTCGACGTGGGCATCCCCCACAACCGGTTGATCCGCTGGGGCAATGGCATCTACTTCGGCAAGATCGTCCCCAAGATCGGAGCGCTGCTCAGCGACGGCGCGGCCTACCGCTACCTACCCAAGAGCGTCGCCTACCTTCCAAGCCGCGAGCAGATGTTGAGCGACCTCTGCGCGGCCGGTTTCGTCGACGCCGAGCACCACCAACTGTCCGGCGGCCTCACGCAACTGATGATCGGCACGCGCCGCTGATGCAGGGCACGCGCCGCTGAACATGCGGGCTGTCACTGTCGCGCTCGAAGCGCCGATCGACCTCAACGACGTCGCCGCCGGAGATGGGTACCTGTTTGTGCGCGATGGCGTGGGCATCGCCGGGCGTGCCGTCGCGGCGCGGGTGGACGATCACGAAGCCGTGGCGGTGCTGGCTGCGATCGAGCACCGCGACGAAGTCGGCGGCCGTTCGCCGATCGCCGTCGGGTGCATCCCGTTCCGCCCCGGCGACGCAGCCACACTGGTGATCCCGGCGCTGCTCGTCGGCAAAGCCGCCGATGGTACGCAGTGGGTGACGCGCATCTTTGGCGGCGACGACGAGCCACCCGAGTTGGTCGGTGCGCCACGGCCCGCACCGCGTGCGCAGCGTTTCACGGTCGAGCCGATCGGCAGCGTCGAGCAGTACCTGGCAGCGGTGGCAGCAGCTCGCGATGCTGTTCGTCGGGCAACACTTGCAAAGGCGGTCATCGCCCGCGAGGTCGCCGTGTGCAGCGATGAGCCGATCGATGTGCATGCCGTGTTGTTGCGCCTGCGGTCGTCGTTTGGATCGAGCTACCGCTACTCGATCGATGGGCTCATCGGTGCTTCACCGGAGCTGTTGATCTCAGTGGACGACACGACGGTGCGGTCGCACCCGCTCGCTGGCACCGCTGCCCGCACGGGCGACCCCGACACCGACGCACGCCTCGCCGGCGAGTTGATGGCCAGCGCCAAGAACCAGATCGAGCACCGAGTCGTGATCGACGCGATCCACGACACGTTGCTGCCGTGGTGCAGTTACCTCGACTGGGCACCGGAACCATCAATCGTGGCGGTCGCCAATGTACAGCACCTCGGCACCGAGATCGAGGGGATGCTCAGCGTGCCCCGGCCGGGGGTTCTCGATCTGGTCAGGGCGCTCTCGCCGACACCGGCACTCGGTGGGGCGCCACGTGACGAAGCGCTCGCGTTGATCGAGTCGGTGGAGGGATTCGAGCGGGGCCGCTACGGCGGTGCAGTCGGCTGGACCGATGCGAACGGCGACGGAACCTGGGCCGTGGCGATCCGCTGCGCCGAGTTCGACCCCGATCGGCGCCGCGCCCGGCTGGTTGCCGGTGGCGGCATCGTTGCCGAGAGCGAGCCGCTCGCCGAGCTTGCCGAAACCCAGGCCAAGCTGCAGGCGATGCTGTCGGCGATCGTCAGGCCCTGAGGCCGGACACCACCGCATCGTTCAGCGCATGGTGCACCGCGACATTGGCCGCGCGGTTGCTCGGCACGCGCACCAGCCAAGGTCCCGGTCGGCCCAACCACTGTTCGAGCGCCGCAGCGGTGCTGACCGTTGCTGCGGGGAGACCGTGCGCTTCGGCCAACGCACAGAGATCGGTCCCGTGCGGAGTGCCGAACAGCCGCTCGAAGCGGTCGCTCGGCAATGACGACGCCTGTGGCAGGAACGAGAAGATCCCACCGCCGTCGTTGTCGACGACCACGATTCTCACATCGCACGAGCGCCGCGACAGGGCGGTCAACGACGACTGGTCGTGCAACAGGGCAACGTCACCGAGCAACACCACAATCGGCTGGCCCGAGGCCGTTGCGAAACCAATGGCCGTCGCAATCGTGCCGTCGATCCCGTTCGCTCCCCGGTTCGACACGATCCGCGCACGCTGACCTGGCGAGCCGAACCACTCGATGTCACGGATCGGCATCGACGACGCCACCAACGCCCACCCGTCGAACATCGAAACCAGCCGGGCCACACCCGGCTCGGTGAGGGCCGGAGACAGGCTCATCGCATCATCAAGGGCGGCGTCGGAACGCGCCGCAGCGATGGCCCAGCGCGCCGCCCAATCCGAACCGGTCGCGCCGCGCAACTCCTTGGCCAACCGCTCACAGAAGGCTCCGGGCGACGTGTGGACGCGGTGGGTGATCGTGTGCGAGGGGTCGATCACTCCTCGCTTGTTCGAGACCCGCACCTGCGTCGTGGCGTTGCGCAGCCACTCACCGAGCACCTTCGATGCCGGCGGTTCACCGAGGTGGACAACCACGTCGGGCAGGTGCGCGGTCGCGAAGTCGTCGTTGCGCAGGATGGCATCGAAGCTGGACACGGAGCCTCGCAGCCCACGGCACGACGAACGCGGATCGGCCAGGATCGGCCATCCCGTTGCCGTTGCCAGCGCCTCAACCATGGCGGGGGCGTCAACTCCCCTGCCGGCCACGATGACGCCGCGTTCTCGCTCCAACTCCATCGCCAGAGTACCCAGCCGCACGATGTCGCCGTGAGTACCCGGGCCAGAGGCGTTGGCGGCTCCCAGGTAGCGCGCCGGCAGGTCGGCCGGATCCGCCACCAACGGCTCGCGAAACGACAGGTTGAGGTGCACCGGACCTCCGTCGCCTGCGGTGGCGGCGTTGAAGGCGTTGCGGGCCAGCGCCCTCCACGTTCCGGCGGCATCACTCGCGGCCACGCCCGGGTCGTGGAACCAGCGCGCCGACGAGCCGTACAACCCGGTCTGGTCGATGGTCTGGGCAGCACCGACGTCACGGAGCTCCGGGGGACGGTCGGCGGTGACCACCAGCATCGCCACATCGGCGAGGTGCGCTTCGACCACCGCGGCGTGGAAGTGCGTCGATGCGGTCCCACTGGTGCACAACAGCACCGCTGGCATCGTCGTCGCCAGACCGGCCCCGAGTGCGGCGAACGCTGCCGAGCGCTCGTCGTGGAACACCTCGACATGGATCTCGGGCCTGCCGGTGAGGGCCAACGCCATCGGTGTGCTCCGCGAGCCGGGCGCGACCATCGCGTGGGTCACACCGTCGCAGATCCATTGATCGACCAACGTGGCGCACATGGTGGCTTGCGCCCGGGCGGTCGCGTGTGTGGTGTCGGGTGGCACGGCCGAAACGATACGGCCGTAACGTTGACCCGATGCGAACCGTCGTCGAGGTCGAGATCTGGTCAGACGTCGTGTGCCCGTGGTGCTACATCGGGCTGCGCCGGTTCGATCGGGCAGTGGCCGCTGTTGGCGACGACATCGAGGTGCGCTCGAGCTATCGCCCATTCCAGCTCGACCCGACGGTTTCCCCGGGAACCCCGACCCCGGTGGCCGACGCGTACGCCAAGAAGTTCGGCGGTGCTCAGGCCGCGAAGCAGATCATCGACCAAGTCACCGCCGTCGCCGCCGCTGAAGGAATCGAGTTCCGGCTCGACCGGGCGCTACGGGCCAACACCTTCGATGCCCACCGGCTGTTGTGGATGGCCGAACAGACCGGGCATCAGCACGAACTCAAGGCTCGTCTGTTGCAAGCGTATTTCACCGACGGGCTCGACGTGAGCGACCACGACGTGCTCGCCGACGCGGCAGGCGCGGCAGGGATGGATACCGGTGCGGCCGCTGAGTTCCTCGCCGGTGCCGCAGGCAGCGAGGAGGTGCGGGCGATGCTGCGACATGCCCACGCTGACGGCATCACCGCAGTACCCAGCTACGTGATCGTCGGGACGAACACGGCCGACGACGGGCCTGATGACCGCCGAAGGCCAGCATCGGTGTCGCCGGGTTGGATGATTCCTGGGGCACAAGAGTCCGAGGTGTTCGAACGAGCGTTGCGACGCCTCGCGTCTCGTGCCAATGGCTGAATGGCGCGAGCTTCCCGGGCCGCTCGCAACCCGGATCTGCGGTGATGGTCCGCGAATGGTGTTCGTGCACGGCTTCACCCAGACCGCGACAGCTTGGGCGCGGGTCGCCGAACACTTCGTCCGCCACGGTTACCAGGTGGCCCTCGTCGACCTCCCGGGCCACGGTGGCTCGGCGCGCATCCGTGCCGATCTACGGCGGACCGCCGACCTACTCGCCACCAGCACGGGTTCAGCCGCCTACATCGGTTACAGCCTCGGTGGGCGGGTGTGCCTGCACCTGGCGCTCATGTACCCGCACATCGTCGAACGCCTCGTGTCCGTCAGCGCCACCCCGGGGATAATCGACGACGACGAGCGGGCCGCGCGCCGGCTGTCCGACGAGGCGCTCGCCGCGCACATCACCGACATCGGGATCGAACGGTTCATCGACGAATGGACGTCCCAGCCGTTGTTCCACGATCTCGTCGTCTCCGATGACGATCGCGCCGACCGGCTCACCAACAGCGCGGCCGGACTTGCCTCGAGCCTGCGGCTCTCAGGCACCGGCGCGCAACTGCCACTGTGGGACCGCCTCCTCGAGTTGAACATGCCGGTCCTCGCCCTCGCCGGGGAGCACGATCCGAAGTTCGTGGCCATTGCCCGGCGGATCGCCGCCTCGGTCCCAGAGGGAGCGTTCGCACGCATCCTCGATGCAGGCCACGCAGCGCCGGCGCAACAACCGTTGCAGGTGATCACTCGCATCGAGGCGTGGCTGGCCACCAGCAGTTGGGCTACCCCGAGAGGGAGACCCCGAGCGTGAGCGACGCCCCGTAGGCGAGTTGCAACCTCCCCGTCGCGCCGAGCACAGCGATCAGGTCTCGCCCCATCGCCCCGCCCAGCACCGTCCGCACCGGCGGGACCGCGAGGGCAGCCGACCCCAGGGCGATCAGAACCATGGGGCGACCAGTTGCAGCCACAGCGACCACCACTACGAATGCCGCAGCGATCAGACCGCAGTACAACCACCGGCTACGGCGGTCGCCGATCCGCACGGCGAGCGTCCTCTTCCCGACAGCGGCGTCGGTTGGGATGTCGCGCACGTTGTTGACCACGAGCAGCGAACACGCCAGCGCCCCTGCTGCGACCCCGAGCACCCATGCCAGCGGCGGCACATGCTGCACCACCACGAACGTCGTGCCGGCTGTCGCGATCAAGCCGAAGAACACGAACACGACCACCTCGCCGAAGCCGAGATACCCGTACGGGTGCGCGCCCCCGGTGTAGAACCATCCGGCCATCACGCACACCACGCCGAGCGCCACCAGCCACCACGATGTGGTCACCGCCAGCACCGCACCCGCCGCAGCTGCGACGGCGAACGCACCAAACGCAGCATGCTTGACCTGGGCGGCCGTGGCGACTCCGCTGGCGACCAGCCGCATCGGGCCAACCCGCACGTCGTCGCTGCCGCGCACTCCGTCGCTGTAGTCGTTGGCATAGTTGACCCCGACCTGGAGCGCAAGACTGACCAGCATCGCCAGTGGCAATGTCCACCACCTCGCCCCACCCTCGCCGACGGCCGCGGCCGCCCCGAGCGCCACCGGGACCACCGCTGCGGGCAACGTGCGAATCCGCGCCCCGGCCAACCACACGTTCAACTGCACGACCGCCCGACACGGTCGTGCGGTTGCATTGATTGTCCGGATTTCATCGCCTGCATGTCGATAGTGTGCCTGGATTCATCTCACCGGCCACCCCCTCATTGCGTGCACGACTATGGTGCATCGATGACACCGAACGTTGGCGGCGACCACGGCCGCGTTTCGCGTGATGTCAGGTTCTCTTCAACAGTCATCACACTTGGGCCAAACCTGCACTGATGCGTCCGCAACCGCACGAGTCGTTGCCGACGGCTTACTGGCACCTGTGGGCGGCAAGCGGCATCTCCAACATCGGTGACGGTGTCTTCCTTGTCGCGATGCCGTTGCTGGCGGCGCGCCTGACCCGTGACGAGCTCTCGATCTCACTCGTCGCAACCGCAGCGATGCTGCCGTGGCTGGTGCTGTCGTTACCGATCGGCGCGCTCATCGATCGATCCGATCGTCGCCGGGTGATGGTCTACTCCGACTCGTTGCGCGCCGCCGTCGTCGCGGTGCTGGCGCTCGCGGTCGTCACCGATGTCGTCACCATCTGGATGCTGTGGCTTGTCGCGCTGATCCTTGGAACCGCAGAGGTCTTCTTCGACAACGCTTCGCAGGCGATCCTGCCGGCGATCGTGCCACCGCAACTGCTGGACCGCGCGAACGGCCGTCGCTACGCCGTTGAACTCGCGGCGAACACGTTCATCGGCACACCGATCGGCAGCGTCCTGTTCGCAATCGGGATTGCCGTCCCGTTCGGGGTCGACGCGGCGACGTTCGCTGTCGCTGCGGCATTGGTGTTCACGATTCGAGGAAACTTCAACCCCAACACGCAGCCGCGTCACGAATCCGCCTCGCTGTACGCCGAGGTCCGGACCGGGATGCGGTGGCTGTGGCGGCACCCCTTGCTGCGCACGATCGCCATCACGTTAGGTCTGAGCAACCTTGCGTTCCAGATGCCACAAGCAGTGTTCGTGCTGTTCGCACAGGACGAACTCGGCGTGTCCGAGACGGGTTTCGGGGTGCTGCTGGGGTTGATGGGCGTTGGCGCCGTGGTCGGTGGCGTGCTCGGAGAGCGGATCGTGGCGCGACTCGGGCGGTCAGCGTCGATCTACACGGCGCTTGTCACCTGGACCCTGTCCCTGCTCGCCGTCGGTCTGTATCCCCATGCGTGGTTCGTGGCGCTGGCCGTGTCGATCGAGTCGCTGGCGGCCACCGTGTGGAACGTCGCGATGGTGTCGCTTCGACAGCAGATCATTCCGGCAGCGCTGTTCGGTCGGGTCAACAGCGTGTATCGCTGGGTCGGGTGGGGAACGTTGCCGATCGGCGCAGTGCTCGGCGGGCTCATCGCTCACCGGTTCGGGCTGCGGTCCACCTACTTCGTGGGCGCTGGCGTGATGGTCGTCGCCATCGTGGTGGCGATGCGCCAGGTGAGCACAGCGTCAATCGTGCATGCCCTGTCGGGAAACACGAGCGCGAGCTGCAACGACGAGACCCCTGTTGCGCGCCACATGCACGACGATTACGACGAGCTGCGCACGCCGGCACCGCCGTCGATCACATAGGTCTCGCCCGTGATCCAACCGGCTACGGGCGACACCAGGAATGCGACCAGGTTGGCGATGTCTTGCGGATCACCGAGACGGCGCAGCGGGAGTTGGGCAGCCAGCCGCTCGCCGAAGTTGTCGACCAGGTAGGCGGCGAAATCCGTCTGCACCAACCCGGGGGCAACGCCCACCACCCGAGTCGGCCCGAGCTCGGACGCGAGCTGACGGGTGAGGTGGATCAGCGCCGCCTTGGTGAGGTTGTAGACGCCGAGACCACCCTCGGCCCGGAGGCCGCCGACCGAGGCGATGTTGACGATCACCCCTGGCGTCTCCTTCATCGCTGCCTCCCAGGCGGCCTGGCACCAAAACAGTGGGCCGCGCAGGTTGACCTGGAACGTCTTGTCGAACCGCGATTCGTCGACGCCCAGCGTGGCGCCGTAGTACGGGTTCGTCGCTGCGTTGTTGACGAGGATGTCGAGTCTGCCGAAACGTTCGATCGTGGCTGCGACACACGCCCTCGCCGCGTCGGGATCGCCGACGTTGGCGGCATAGGCCTGGCTGTCGCCGCCCACGTCGGTGGCCGCGGCACTGAGCTGATCGAGCTTGCGCGACACCATCATGACGCTCGCCCCGCACTCGACCAATGTGGCCGCGATCGCCTTCCCGATGCCCTTCGATGCGCCGGTGACGATGGCCACCTTGCCGTCCAGTGAGATGTGCATCCGGCCGACCATACTGGCCCGCCTCTCGGCCGTTAGCGCTCGGCGCTTTGGCTCTCCTCGGCGACGCGGCCACCAACACGCTTGCGTGCGGCCGCGCCGGTGGCGATCTGGCCGGAGGTGATCTGGCCGGTGGGGATTTGGCCGGTGGGGATCTCCCCGGAATCGTCGACCGCCAACGAGATGTTGACCCACCGGACCCGACGCCCATCCATTTCCGTCACCTTGAACGTCCACCCCCCGCTCTCGATGCACTCCCCCGCCGACGGCACATGTTCGAGCGTGCTGAACACGAACCCGCCGAGGGTGTCCCAGTCGTCGTCGGGTAAACGAATGTCGAGCAGGTCGTTGATCTCGTCGATGCTCACCCCACCATCTACGAGAAACTCGCCGTTCGGCAGACGCTGCACCTCAGGGTCTTCGGAGTCATACTCGTCGACGATGTCGCCGACAAGTTCCTCGAGGCAATCCTCGAGAGTGATCAGGCCGGCGATCGCCCCGTACTCATCGGCGACGATCGCGAGGTGAAACTTCTCGGCCTGCATCTCGCGCATCAACCTGGCCACCGGTTTGTTCTCCGGGATGAACCGAACGGAACGAACGAGATCGGTGACTGGCCGCGCGCCACCGCCTTCGCGCTCGACGCGCATCAGATCCTTGGTGTAGGCAAGGCCAACCACGTCGTCGTCATCGCCGGCGCCGACGACGGGCAGCCTGCTGTAACCATGTTCGATGGCAAGGTCCAACGCACCGGTGACCGTGGCCAGGAACTCGACCACCACCATGTCCGGCCTGGGCACCATGACCTCGCGTACCACCGTGTCGCCGAACTCGATGATGCTCTCGATGAGCTGGCGCTCCTCGTGTTCGATCACGTCGTCGTCGGCAGCGGCTTCGACGATGCCGAGAAGTTCCTGTTCGGACACGAACGGGCCCTGCTTGAGACCCTTGCCGCGCACGATCACGTTGGTGAGCCCGATCAATGCGCGCGAGATGAGCTGCAGTACCGGGAAGCTGACCAGGGCAAGCGTCGGCCGAGCGGTGACGAGCGCGGCACGCTCGGAGTAGAGGACCGCGTACGTTTTCGGTACTGCTTCGGCCAGCACGAAGAAGACGAGCACGTTGAGCACCACACCGATGACCACGCCCGGCGGCCCGAACAGCCTCCCCGACACGATCCCCGTCAGGGTTGCCTGCACGGTCTGGCAGACGTTCACGGTCAGCAGCAGCGGGTTGACCCAGCGCTCCGGTTCGTTGACGAGCTTCATCAGCGCCCGCCCGGATTTTGCCCCCCGGTCGGCGAGCGCTGCGGCTTTGGGCTTGGTCATCCGCGACATACCCATCTCGGCGACCGCCAAGAAGATGAGGATGACGAGCAAAACCCCGACCGTTACCAACATCCACACATCGATGGCTGAAAACGCGATCATTGCTGTTCCTGTCGAAATCCATCAGGGGCGGGTGCATGCCAATGATGCGCTTCGAGTAGCACTCGTTCGCGCTGTCGCATCTCGATTGCCTCGTCGGCGCCAGCATGATCGTGACCGAGAACGTGCAAGATTCCGTGCACGATCAGCAACGCGATCTCATCGTCGAGGTTTCCGGCATGACCCGACGCCTGGCGGGCCGCGACGGCCGGACAGACGACGACGTCACCGAGCAACAGCGGCATCTCCTCCGGATCCGCCGGTGCCCGATCGGGACCCCGCGTCGACTCAGTCGGCAGCACCGCGTGGGTGATGTCGGGCGCATCGAGCGGGAAGGCCAGGACATCGGTCGGCCCGGTCGCTCCCATGTAGGTCTCGTTGAGTTCCGCCATCTCGGGCTCCGACACGAACATGATCGACAACTCCGAGGCCCCCCGAACGCCTTCGCTGCGAACAACATCGAGCGCGAGTTGCTGCCAGCGGGCGAGCTCGACGGGTACCGCAGTTTGCTCATCGGCGACGAAGACCTCGGGGTCGCCGTCTCCGCCGACCCGCGCCGTGGTGACCAGTCGGGGCCGGTTGCTCTGGATCACTGCGGTCTACTTGGGTCGGACGACCGCTCGTAGGCGGCGACGATGTCGGCCACGATCCGGTGGCGGACGACATCACCGGCACCGAGGTGCACGAACGCGAGGCCGTCGATGCCCTCGAGCACCCGTTCGAGCCCGCGCAGCCCGCTGCGCCCATCGGGCACATCGACTTGGGTGGTATCGCCGGTGACGACCACCTTCGAGCCGAACCCAATGCGGGTCAGGAACATCTTCATCTGCTCGGGGGTCGCATTCTGGGCCTCGTCGAGAATGATGAAGCTGTTGTTCAGCGTGCGGCCGCGCATGAACGCCAGCGGGGCGACCTCGACGGCTTGGCGTTCGAGCAGCTTCTGGGCACCCTCTTGGTCGACCATGTCGTACAGCGCGTCGTACAACGGTCGCAGATAGGGGTCGATCTTGGCCATCAAGTCGCCCGGGAGGAAACCAAGGCGCTCGCCCGCCTCGACCGCCGGACGGGTGAGGATGATTCGCTGCACCTGCTTGCTGTGCAGCGCTTGCACCGCCATGGCGACGGCGAGCCAGCTCTTGCCCGTGCCGGCGGGGCCGAGCCCGAAGGTGATCACGTTGTGGCGGATGGCATCGATGTAGCGCTTCTGCCCGGCGGTCTTGGGCCGGATAGAGCGACCCTTCGCGCCACGCATGATGTCGTCGGTGAACACCGAGCTCGGGCGTTCGTCGTGGTGGACCATGTCGATCGCCCTGGCCAGGCTGATCTCATCGAGGTGCTGGCCACCTTGCAGGAGCAACACGAGATCCTCGATCAGCCGCCCAGCACCGTCGGCACCCTCGCCTTCCAGATGGATCTCGTTGCCGCGCACCACGATGGACGCACCGGGAAACGCCGTCTCGATCTGACGCAAGAACACGTCCCGTGGCCCACACAACGCCGGCATGATGTGCGGTCCGGGGACGACAACGGTGTGCGTTGCGCTCGACGAGGTCATGCGCGGTCGGTTGACGAGGGGAACATGTCGTCCCTCAGAGTAGCCAGTGGTGATCCCCATCGCGGAGAATCACCCTGTGCGTTCAACTGGACACCCCTTGCGTTTCGCATCGAAGTCGCCTAGAGTAGGCACTCGAACACCCGGCGGGTGGATGGTCACGGCGGATCATCTCGACTACCGGAGATCGAGGTGAACCATGGTGTCGGCGAGGAACATCGGTAGTTGGCTCTACTTCTGGGTCGGATTCGCGGTCGTATCGATGACCGTGCTGGCGCCGAGCCACGCCGAACGCGGCGAGGCCCTCGTCATTGCCCTGTTGGTCGGTGTTCTGCTCTACGCCAGCGGGCGCGGCGGGGCACCGACCGCCTTGGTGGCAGTAGTGGGCATCGTGGCGGCAACATCGGCGGGAGCGCTCGCAACAGCTTCTCGCTGGGGCACAACGGGCGCACCACTGCTGGTATCGAACCTGTTCGAAGTCGGCGCCCAACTCACAATGGCCGGTGGCCTCGTGATCCTCGTACGGCAGCGGCGCGGGATGAACACCACAGCCGTGACCGGCGACGCCTGCATCGTCGGCTTGGGAAGCTGGTTGCTGGCATGGGTTGCCTTCGTGCAGCCCACGCTGGCAGGAGGCGACGACGCGACGCTCACGTCGCTCGTCGGCGGCCTGAGCCAGCCGATCGGGTCGATGATCTTGTTTCTCATGGCCGTGTACCTCTTCACCGAAAACACCACGAACGCTGCGGCATGGTTCATCGGTGCTGCCGTGTCCACTGCGCTGATCGGCAACGTGGTCACGGCCCTCATCGACACCGGCCACCTCGGCGCTTCCCTCGCGCACTACTCCACGTCGCTGCGGATGTTGAGCTATGTCGCGATTGCTGCGGCGCTCCTGCACCCGAGCGTTCGATCGTTGAAACAGGCTCAACGCTCAGGGAACGCACACCGCCTCCTCGGACGCCTCATCATCACGACATCATCGTTGGTGTTCCCAGTTCTCGTGCTTGCCGCCTCCGGCCCCGTCGACACGTTGGATCAGGTGGTGCGGTCCATCTCTGCGCTGGTGCTGGCCGCTGCCGTTACCATTCGGGTGGTGCACTCTGTTCGAGCAAACAGCGACGCGCAATCTGCGCTCATCCAGCAGGCTCACACCGACCCGCTCACCGGGCTGCCCAGCCGGGCGCTGTTGCTCGATCGCATCTCGTCGTACGTCGACGACGCCTGGCGGCCCGACCGCGAACCAACGTTGTTCTACGTTGACCTCGACCGGTTCAAGAACATCAACGACAGCCTTGGCCATGCCGCCGGCGACGAGGTGCTACGTATCGTCGCCGAACGGTTGATCGGCGCTGCGCCGCCGGAGGCGATGGTCGCACGATTGTCGGGCGACGAATACGTCGTGCTCGACCCAACGTCGGCGTCACTCGGATCAGCGTCAGGTCTAGCCGAGCGTCTCATGGCGGTGTTTCGCGAACCGATCGCCCTGGCGCAAGGCGACGTGTTCGTCACCGCCAGCATTGGGGTTGCCTCGATTGATTCCATCGCTGCCAAGCCAGAGGATGTGCTCCGCCACGCCGACACGGCCATGTACCGCGCCAAGAATTCCGGTCGCAACTGCATTGCGTTCTTCGACGAATCGATGCACGAGCGAATCGCCCATCGCCTGTCCGTAGAGACGGCGCTCTATCGTGCCCTCGACCGTCGCGAGCTGCGGATGTTCCACCAGCCGATCCTCGAGATCAGCACCGGGGAAGTCGTCGGTTTCGAAGCGCTGATGCGCTGGCAGCAATCCGACGGCACGATCGTGTCCCCGGCCGAGTTCATCCCGATCGCCGAAGAGACCGGCACCATCGTCCCAATCGGCGCGTGGGCGTTACTCGAGGCGCTCACCCAGCTGCGTCGGTGGATCGACGACGGTGTGTGCAGCCCGTATGCGACCATGTCGGTCAACGTGTCGCCACGCCAACTCGCCGACCCCAACCTGCCATCGGTGGTCAGCGAGGCGCTCGTCCGCTCGGGAATCGACCCCGGCCTGCTGTGGATCGAGATCACCGAGAGCGTGATGATCTCCGAGCCGGAGCTAGCGCTGGCCACCCTCGAGAAGATGAAGGCCCTCGGGGTGCGAGTGGCACTCGACGACTTCGGCACCGGCTACTCGTCGTTGTCGCTGCTGCAGCGATTCCCGCTGCAACGGATCAAGATCGACCGAGCGTTCGTGCAGGGCGTTGCCGACAACGCCAGCGACCGAGCACTGGTGCGCACGATCGTGGCGATGGGCTCATCACTCGGGCTCGACATGGTCGCCGAGGGGGTGGAGACGCTGGAACAGATGAGGGTACTGAGCGAGCTCGGCTGCATGAAGGCCCAGGGTTACCTCATCAGCCGGCCGGTTCCCGCCGACGCGATGCGCTCGACCGTATCGGCGCTCGAGCGCCTCGGCGGGTTCCCGCTGCTGCGCGGAGAGCACCGCGCCGGCCAGCTGTAACCCCGTACCGGGTCTCGGATTGGACCTGGCAGGCTTGACCTATGGGTGACGGCACCGGCTCGGCGACACGGGATGGGTTCACAACCCGATCCGGAATCGTCGTGCCTGCTGACGCGCTGACCATTCGGTTCTCGCGCTCGTCGGCACCGGGAGGCCAGCACGTGAACACGTCGTCGACCAAGGTCGATCTGCGCTGCGACGTTCGCCTCGTGGTGGCCAGCGAACATATCCGCCGGCTGCTGCTCGAACAGGGCGGCGAGGAGATCCGCGTCGTCGTGTCGAGCGAACGTTCCCAGTTCCGTAACCGCAGCGAAGCCTTACGCCGACTGGGCGAGCGTCTCGACGCGGCAGCGGTTGCACCGATCGATCGGCGGCCGACCCGTCCGACGCGTGCGTCGGTGTGGCGCCGACTCGACGACAAGCGGCGCATCTCCGACCGCAAGTCGACCCGGCGCTACCGTCCCGACGACTGAATCACCCGGCAGTGCTCACTCGCCGCACTACGGCATTCACTCGCCGCGGCGACTTCGGCGACGGACCCGGTCACCATCGCCGGAGTCGCTCGGCACGGCATTCGCCAAGGGCCCGATCGTGTCGACGATCTCGCTGATCGTCGGGGGTGCGGTCGGGACGCGAGTGTCGATGGCCCGCCGCATCGCCGCAAGGTGCTCCGGCGAGGTTCCACAACATCCACCGACGATTCGAGCGCCCGCCGCGACGGCCATCTGCGCGTACCGGGCCATCAGATCCGGCGTGCCCGAGTACACGATTTCGGTGCCGTGGAACTGAGGAATCCCACAGTTCCCCTTGACGATGATCGGTGCCTGGCCCTCAGGGTGGAGCGGCGGGCCGGCGCAGATCGTCAACGCCGTCACCAGGATGTCGCTCGCGCCGACGCCGCAGTTCGCGCCGAACGCCAGCGGGGGGACCGCCAGGCCATCGAACACGTGCACCACGGCGTCGGGCATCAGGCCCATCATCGTCCGCCCGGCCGTGTCGAACGACCACGTTGCGGTGTACGGCACACCGACATCGATTGCCGCCTGGGCAGCAGCGCGGACCTCCTCCACCGACGACATCGTCTCGATCCAGACGACATCGGCCCCGCCGGCGATGAGCCCCTCGATCTGCTCGCGAAAGCTGGCCACGGCAACGTCGTGGGTGAGTGAGCCGAGCGGCTCGAACAGCTCCCCCGTCGGGCCCACCGAGCCGGCCACCACGACCGGCCGGTCGGCAGCGTCAGCCACGGCGCGGGCGATCTTTGCTGCCATCTCGGCCAGCTCGAACACCCGGTCATCGGCCTTGTGTAGCTTCAACCGTTGCCGGGTTCCGCCGAAGGAGTTGGTCAGGATCAGATCGGCGCCGGCATCGACGAACTCCTGATGCAACCGGGTCAGCTGCTGGGGGTGCTCGACGTTCCACAGCTCGGGTGGGTAGCCGCTCTCGAGCCCACGCTGAAAGAAGTTCGTGGCTGTCGCCCCATCGGCGAGGATCACGTCGTGTGTGGCGAGCATGTCGGCAAGCGAGATCCGCATGGGTGGTAGCTCCAGGTGCACTACGACGCGCTGGGCTGCGCCGATGAAAAGGGAGCTGTCATCGTACCGCCTGCGGCGGTCAGGGGGGACCCGAGGCCTCGCCACCCTCGACAGAACGGGGGATCCGCACCACGAAGCGAGCGCCGCCACCGGGGCGATCGAGACACACCGCAGTGCCCCCATGAAAGCCGGCGAACTGGCGTACCAGGAACAAGCCGACCCCGGAGCCGGGCCGATCGAGACGGCCGGCGCGCACGTACGGTTCGAACACGAGGTCTTTCATCTGGTCGGGCACCCCGGGGCCGTTGTCATCGACGATGATCTCCACATCGTCGTCGCTGGCAGTGACACCGACGGTGACCTCGGTACCGGTCGGCGTGTGCCGGAACGCGTTTGCCACGAGGTTGTCGATCATCCGATCGAGCAGCGCACCGTCAGCAATCACCGTTGCGTCCCGCGCGCCGGAGACCAGCTCGATGCGGTGAAATGGATCGAGGTAACGAGCTACGACCCGGCGGGCCAGCTGGGTCATCTCGACCGGTCCGCGGCGCGGTGAGATCAGGCCGGAAATCGTTCGTTCGGACACGACCATGTCGGCCAGTACGCCCTCGGTCCGTTTCGCCTCTGCGAGCAGCCGGTTGGCAACATCGCGCCGCTTGTCCGGCGAGAGCGCAGCATCATCGGCGAGCAACTCGGCCATGATTCGCAGCGCCGCCAACGGGGTGCGCAAATCGTGCGACAGCGACGAGATCAGCGCAGCCTTCTCGCGATAGGCGATCGACAACCGCTCGACCGAGGCCTGCAGCCGGTCGTTCAGCTCCCGTGCTTCGGTCACATCGATCACCTGCAACAGCACCCGGTCGATGCTGCCGTCCAGACCGCGTAGTCCTGCCGTATGTACCAGAAGCGAACGAACCCGGCCCCGGAAGTCGCGGAACTTGCGCTCATCGATGCTGGCGCCGATCTCCCCCGACGCCAACCGGGCCAGGCTGTGGCGCACAGCAGCGGCGGCATCGCCCTCACCCAGATCGACCGTGCGTCGCCCGATCAATTGGGCGGGCTCGCAACCAGCGAGGTTCCCGGCCGCCGTGTTGACCCGCAACATGGTGCCGTCGACGGCGAGCTCGGCCATCGCCACCGGAGCGGAATCGAACAGGATGTTCTGGAAATCGAACGCGCGACGCAACTCGGACTCGGCCCGCCGGCGCGCAGTGATGTCTTCGACCATGGCGATGAAGTTGAGTGGTCGTCCATCATCGTCGCTCGCGAGCGCAACGGTCAGGTGCACCCAGACCACCTCCGCGTCGGGACGCACGTACCGCTTGTCGATCTCGTAACGGTCGAGCTCGCCGCTGAGCAACTGCTGAACCTTGGCGACGTCCATCTCGACATCGTCGGGATGAGTGATGTCCAGAAACGTCAACGACTGCAGCGTGGTCTCACTGCGCCCCACGAGCCGGCAGAACGCCGGATTGGCCCGCTGGAAGCCACCCTCGACACCGACCAGGCACACCCCGGTGGGCGCCCGTTCGAACCAGAGCTCGTACACCTGGTCGGTCCGGCGGAGCCGGCTCAGCTCCGCCCGGTCAACCTGCAGCGACAGCACCCCGATCAGGTACCGGCGGCTGCCATCTTCCGACAAGAGGGTGAACAGTCGCGCCACGATCGCCGAGCCGTCGCCAAGGCGCAGATACGCCGATGCGCTGACGTCGTGGGCTTCGAGCACCGATTCAACGCACGCAGCGAGATCATCGGACGTCGCACCGTGAACGAGATCGACCAGCAGCCGGCCAGGCACCGCGACCCCCTCGGCCACACTGCCCGTAACGGCGATCACCTTGCCGGTGTCGTCGGCCATGACCGCGTCGGTAGCGGCCCCGAACGCTGTCAGGAACCGCTCGATCGCGCGCGCGTGCAGACCTGCTTCGCTCGGTTCCTCGACTGTTGCTCCGGTGGGCAGCGGCATCGACTCTCACCGTAGTTGGCTCCGGCGATCGCCGTTTTTGGCGTCGCCCTCCCGCGGCAGGTGGTTGGCGTTCGCACCCACCCGTGACCCTGATCATCCTGGCTAGGATTCGGCTACCGTTTTGGCGATCGGCCGAGGAGTGGTTCGTGCTTGTTGAAGTCCGACCGACATCGAAACTGCGCGGTGACAAACCGCTCGACATCGCGGCGTCACTCGAACCAGTCATACGGGGTGTGTGCGACAGCACCCTCGACCTGTCGCGGCTGAGGGTGGTGTGCGACTGGATCCAGTACCGGGCGAACTTCCGCGAGGTGGTCGAGGTTCGGCAGGTCGTCGCCGCGACCACAACCGCCAACGGGGTCACCCATGCGGCTGTGCCCGGTGATCAGCAGATCGAGATCGCTGTTGACCTGCGCCGCAGTTCCGCTGTGTCGCTGTACGAGGTGATGAACGTTGCGATCGCCCGTCATCAGGACCTCGCCGACGACGACCGACTGTTCATCGAGCCATGGGGCCCCGCCAGCCGCAGCCGGATCTGGGAGTTCAACCGGCTGTACTGGAAGGCGCTCGACCTGTGGGAAGCCGCCACCGGGCGGATGTACGAATCCGCCCTGCCGGGTGGGGCCAGCGACGCCCGCAACCCCGACGCGGTCAGCGACCTGATCCGCGAGATGTTCACCTGGTGGGACGAACTCGAAGCGCGTAACGCGCTGCCGGAGGAGCTGTACGTCGTCGAACTCGGGGTCGGCAACGGCAACCAGGCCAAAACCTGGCTCGATGCATTCATCGCCGTCGAAGCCGAGCAGGGGCGCGACTACTACCGCCGCCTGCACTACCTGATGTGCGACTATTCCCCACACGTGTTGGAGATGGCCCGGTCGGCCGTTGCTGCGCACGCGCAACACGTCAGCTCACTTGTGCTCGACGCGACACGTCCCACGACCGCGCTCGCGTTCTTGAAGTACAAGGTGTTCCTGGTCTACATCTCCAACTTCTACGACAACCTCCCCACCGATGAGGTCGCCCGCATCGACGGGCACAGCTACGTCGTCGAGACACGGGCCTACCTGTCGGCCGCCGATGCGGCCGGGATCGCCGCCGATCATTCGGTGCAGGTGGGGGCACTGCCGATGTTGATCGACAAGCTGATCGCGTTGGGCCCGGCGCTCGTCGCCGAAGCGATGCCGGCGCACTTCGCTGATGTCAACCATGCCGTCGACTTCTGGCGGCGCGTATGGGACGCAACCCGTCTCGCCGAACGATACGCCCCGCTGGCCGGTCTCGACCTGTACGAGATCGCGCCGGGGGTGACCGGCGATCTGTTGCGCCCGCACCTCGAATCGGGCGGCGACATTCGCATGCACGTCAGCAACGGTGCGCTGGCGAGCTTCGTCGACACCTTGCCGCTGCTGCACCCCTATGGCATGCTCGTCAACCACGACCTTTTCGTCACCGACACCACCCGGTACCGGAACGGGTTTCTCGGTCCGGGCAAGTACGACGGTTCCGTGGTCAACTGGATCAATGGCCCGTTGCTCGCGCACATCGGTCGTCGTATGGGTTTCGATGTCGCGTTCGAACCGTTCCGCCATCGTGCCGGTACCAGCATTGTCACCATGACCGCCCGAGTACGAGATTGACAGGCCAGGTACGAGATTGACATGACGCACACTTTCGGCCGCGGTATCCGCCTGCACGATCTGCACGACCTGCCGTACCTACCGACTTCGGTTGTCGGCTCGTACTCGGTGCCGGAATGGCTGGGCAGGTTGAAGAACGACTACTACCAGAACCGGTTGAGCTGGCAGCACCTGAGCGATATCTGCGATGTCGCCATCAAGGCCGCGCTGAAGGACCAGGAGTTGGCCGGCATCGATGTGGTCTCCGATGGCGAGTTGCGCCGTGACAACGACATCGACTATTTACTCGCCCGAATCCCCGGGGTGCGGGTTGCCAACCCGAACAAGGCCTACTTCTACGACTACTACGACACATCGGTGACCGAACCGCTACCCACAGCGGACTTGGTGCCGCTCGGCCTCGCCGAAGATTTCACGTTCACGAGGGCGCACACCTCGCAACCGATCAAGTTCTCGTTCACAGGCCCGTTCTCGCTGTCACGGCGGATCCGCACCGAGGCGTACACCGACACCGGCGATCTCGTCAAGGCGTTGGCCACGGTACTCAACGCCGAGGCCCGGCGCCTCGCCGCGGCCGGCGCGACGTTGTTGCAGATCGACGAGCCGGTTCTGGCGGGTTACCCCGATGATGTCGAAGCCGCCGTCGAGGCGATCAACATCGTCACAGAAGGCGTGGACGTCACCTGGGGCCTGCACGTCTGTTACGGCAACCGCCATGCTCGCCCGTCGTGGGAAGGGCACTACGACTTCTTGTTCCCGGCGGTCCTCGGCGCCAACATCGACCAGTTGATCCTCGAGTTCGCCCGCAAGGGATACGGCGATCTGCAGCTGATCAAGAAGTACGGCTGGGACCGCGATGTGGGGCTCGGGGTGATCGACGTGAAATCCGACGACATCGAAACCGCGCAGTTGGTCGCCACGCGCATCCGCCGGGCGATCGACGTGGTCGACCCTGCCCGCCTGATCATCAACCCGGACTGCGGACTCCGCCATCTCTCACCGAACGTGGCCCGCGCCAAGTTGCGCGCCATGGTGGAAGGTGCCGCAGCGGTGCGTAGCGAGTTCCCCAACGCCCGGCCGACCCCTGTCTGAGACGCCTCAGGGAACCGACCGGGACGCAGGTCATCGAGCGATCGGCGCAGTCACGAGATGCCGAGCTTGTCGGCTGCCATCTTGGTACCGTCGACACGGTTCTTGATCTTCTGGAATGCGATCTCACG
The DNA here is from genome assembly GCA_043756365.1 of Acidimicrobiales bacterium. Taxonomy (GTDB): domain Bacteria; phylum Actinomycetota; class Acidimicrobiia; order Acidimicrobiales; family Ilumatobacteraceae; genus VFMC01. The sequence goes on along the minus strand of JAYURF010000673.1, from coordinate 1,855 downwards.
GGCGTAGTCGGGTGAGCCGTGGTTGGGCTTTTCGTCGATGCTGAACGGCGAGAACCCGCAGTCGTCGGTGGAACCGAGGCTCTCCTTGGGGATGAAATTGGCCGCGCGTACCAGCGAGTCACACACCTCCTGGGCCGACTCTGGCCGTGGGCTCTGGGTGACGGTCACGCCGACGTAGCACATCTGTGACACACCGTTGGCGTCGTCACGGCGGTGCTTGCCGATCGACTCGTACACCGGGTCCTTGTCGCGCTCGCTGGCCAACTGGATGAGGAAGTAGCCCGCGTTGATCTTGAACATCTCCGGCAGCAGGTTGTTGTATGGAACGTCGGCGCTGTGCACCGAGTCGCGGTCGCCGCCGGGACAGGTGTGGATGCCGATGTTGATTCGCTCCTCGGCGCTGAAACGGTCCATCACCCGGTTGTTCAATTCGATGAAGTGGGGCAGCATGTTCGCCCCCGTCCACGGGTTGCGTGGGTCGGCACGGGTGGCGAGGCGGCCCTCGGTGAAGTCGACCGAGACCCGTACGGCGCCGGCGGCGAACGCTTGGCGGATGTCCTTTTCGCACTCGTTGATCAGGTCGCTTTCGAAGTCCTCACGTGAGTACCCGGGAACCTCGGTGCTCAGTGGGTACAGCAACGCCAGCATCGACGGGGCGATCACCGCCTGCTTCATCGGCTTGCTGGCCAGACCGATTGATTGCTTCAACGTGTCAGCCGCATAGGTCTTATAGCGAAACGGGCCACCGGTCAGCTTGGGCAGCTGTCTGCCGTGGCCGTCGGCGAAGATGGCGAAGAACTGGCCGCCGCCGGCAAGGTTGTCGGCGAGACCGGTGCCAGCCAGCGTGTCGGCCAACGCATACGTGGCGAAGCTCGACCAGCGTTGCTCGCCATCAGAGATGATCGGCGAGCCGGTGGCTTCCAGCTTCTCGATCGAATCCTTGACTGCCGCGTCCTGTTCCTTCTCCAGATCTGCCTTCTCGATCGTGCCTGCGTCATACGCCGCGTACGCGGCTTGCAGCGTGGTCGGTCGGGGCAGCGAGCCAACCTGTTCGGTTGGAATGCCCGTCACTGATCTCGGGTCGTAGTTGCTCATCGAATCGTCCCCTGTTCATGTGGTGTGTCGAATCGATCCGTGGTTGCACGTCAACTCGCCGGATCACTCGCACCATATGGCGGCGTGCCGATCGTGTCAATCGAGGTCATTGCCAGTTTCGGAGCACCAAACAGGCAATCCAGCGGCGCGCGAGGCCCGGCACCGCGCGCCATAGGGTTGGCCGAATCCATCCCATCCCCTGCCGAGGTTTTCCCGATGAAGGTTCACACTCGCCGAATTCACGCCCGATGACTCGATCGGCGATGACCGGCGGCGAAGCGATCGTGCGCGCGCTGAGGGCCAACGGGATCGACATGGTCTTCGGCATTCCGGGGGCGCAGATCTATCCGCTGTTCGATGCGTTGCAGCGCCTGGAGATGACCACCATCGTCCCGCGTCACGAACAGGCTGCGGCGTACATGGCGATGGGTGCCGCGCAGTCCACTGGACGCCCTGCGGTCTTCGCCGTCGTTCCCGGCCCCGGCATCTTGAACACCACTGCGGCGCTGTGCACAGCGTCCGGAACCGGAAGCAAGGTGCTCGGGGTGACAGGACAGATCCCCACCTCATTCGGCGGCGTCGGACGTGGACATCTACACGAACTCGCCGACCAGCAATCCACGCTGAGCGGTCTGGTCAAGTCCGCCGTCACGGTTCCCACCGTCGCTTCCGTCAGCGAGGTGATCAACGACGCTGTGCGCACCATGTGCTCCGGGCGTCCCGGTCCGGTTGTCGTGGAGATGGCGTGGGACACCATGGC
>JAYURF010000672.1:0-7154 GCA_043756365.1 Acidimicrobiales bacterium | reverse complement strand
TGGCCGACCACATCGACACCGTCGGGCTCGGCCAACCCGGCCCACTCGTCGGGGGTTCCGAACTCGACGTTGTCGCGGGCCTCGGCGAGCACCTCGGCGATGGCCCGTTCGTCGAGCGTGCCCGCATACGCGAAACCGGTACGGCCGTCGCGGATGACGCGGATGCCGATGCCTTCGCTCTGGGCGCTGACGAAGTGTTCGATCTCGCCTTCGTAGACGCGGATGTCGGTCTCACTCTCGCGGGCGACGAACGCCTCCACCTGCTCGCCAGAACGGGCCTGGGCGATCACCGCATCGGCAATGGACTGCAGCTCGCTCATGCTGCGGTGCCGCCGATCGTCATCGCCTTCACCCGCAGCGTCGGCTGGCCATCGCCGACGGGAACACCCTGGCCATCCTTGCCGCACGTGCCCGGGTTACCCATCGCGAAGTCATTGCCGAGCAGATCGATGTCACGCAGCACCTGCGGGCCGTTGCCGACCAGGTTGCCCTCACGCAACGGTTCGGTGATCTCGCCGTTCTCGATGAGATACGCCTCGGTCATACCGAACACGAAGTCGCCGGTCGCGGTGTTGACGCTGCCGCCGCCAAGCTTGGCGACGTACACGCCGCTCTCGGTTGCCCGCACGATGTCGTCGGGTTCCTCGGTGCCGTTGAGCACGTAGGTGTTGGTCATCCGCACCATCGGCAGGTGCATGTAGCTCTGCCGGCGCCCGTTGCCGCTCTGAGCGCGGCCCTCCTTGCGGGCCCGGAGGTAATCCCACATGTAGTCGGTGAGCACCCCGTCTTGGATCAACACGTTGTACTGACTGGGGTGGCCCTCATCATCAATGCCGATGGCACCCCACTCGGTGCTCATCGTGCCGTCGTCGACCAGGGTGACGAGCGGCGAGGCGACCAGCTCGCCGGACTTGCCGCGGTACACGCTGGCCCCCTTGGCAACCAGGTCGGCTTCAAGGCCGTGACCGCACGCCTCGTGGAACAGCACACCGCCACTGCCGCGCTTGATCACCACCGGCATCGAGCCGCTCGGGGCCGGGCGGGCGTGCAGCTTGGTGAGCGCCTGGCGTGCCGCGTCGCGGGCGAGCTCCTCGACATCGACGGTGTCGAACATCTCGAACCCGACGGTTTGGCCGGCACTCTGGAACCCGGTCTGCATGCCGGCGTCGCCGGTGGCGACCACGCTCATCCGGATCAAGCCGCGGACCTGCTCGTCTTCGGCCAGTACGCCTTCGGTGTTGGCCACCAGGATCCGCCGGCGACTGTCGCCGTAGCCGGCCGAGACCTGCACGATCGCCGCGCCGGCGCTACGCGCGGCTTCGTCGATGCGCCTCAGCAGGTCGACCTTGTCGGCCTTGGCCACGTCGTCGGGATAGCGGGTGACCGTGTTGACCTTGGTGCCGGCGCGCCGGGTGAGCTCGGCCACGACCGTGCCGCCCCCACCCTGGCTCGCGGCAGCCGCAGCCGATGATGCGGCGGCAACAAGACCCGCTTCGCTGAGGTCGGCGGTGTGGGCGAACCCGGTGGTGTCGCCTTTCACGACGCGGATGCCGGCACCGCGGTCGCGGCCGCTGGTGACCTGTTCGATTCGGCCGTCGTCGAGACCGGCCGAGGTGGACCGCTTGTCTTCCGCGAACACTTCGGCGAAGTCGGCACCGCTGCGAACTGCCGCGCCGAGTACACGGGTGAGAACGTCGTGATCGATCATGAACCCGAGCCTACCGAGGCACGTTCGACTCGTTCGGCGGGCGCAGCACAGGCCAACCGCTCACGTTCACGCTGGCGGGTGCCGATACAAGGGCTGGCAGCGCGCATGTGCGCGCCGTGTTGGAAGGTCAATCCCATGCGACAACCAATTGCTCTGATCCATCGACTCGCCGTTGCGGCCGCTCTCGCTGTCGTCCTCGGCGGTTCGCTTGCGGCATGCGCGCCGGGCGAAGCGGCCGAACAGATCGCCGACGGGGTCTCGGTCGTGGACGGCACCGTGTTGTCATGCGCGAACGAGCCGTGCGACCCCGACGCGGCGGCCGGCGACGAGGGCGTCGTGGTGCAACAAGTCGGCATCATCGACGAGGCCAAATCAATCGCGTGCACCACCGAACGGGCCAACCTCGAGCAGGTCGTCGAAACGTTCAACCTCATGGAGGGTCGCGCCCCCGCCGCCGAGGCCGAGTTGATCCCCGACTACCTCCGCTCTGAGTCGACGATGTTCGACCTCTCCCCTGAGGGGGCAATCATCCCCGCTCCCGGCTCCGATTGCGCCTGACTCAGCTCGTCACCCCAGGTTGGACGACCGGGGGTAGACGTCGGTGGGGTCGGTGACGATGTTGACGAGGTACGGCACTCCCGAGGCAAACCCGCGGTCGAGCGCTGGCCCGATCTCGCTGGGGTCGATGACCATTTCACCGCCGCCGCCGAGCGCAGTGACCACCTGGTCGTAGCGGCACCCGGGCTGCAGGTCGCAGGCCACATCCCAGCCGTAGATGGCCTGCATCGGGTGCTTCTCCAGACCCCACATCCCGTTGTTGCCGACCACCATCACCACCGGCAAACCGTGACGCACCAACGAATCCGCGTCCATCAAGCTGAACCCGGCAGCACCATCGCCGAGCAGTACCACCACCTGGCTCGACGGCCGGGTCACCCGAGCAGCGATCGCATACCCGAGCCCGTTGCCAAGGCAGCCGTACGGGCCGGTATCGAGCCAGCAGCCGGGTTGTTGCACCTCGACGAACTTGCCCGCGTACGAAGCGAAGTCGCCGCCGTCGCAGATGACCACGGCGTCGTCGGCCAGGCGCTTGGACAGCTCCCCGTAGATGCGGCTCGGCTTGATCGGTGCCGTGTCGGCTCCGAGCAGCACCGCATCGGCTGAACCAGCGGCCTGCTCGGCGGCGCGTAGTTCGCCGATCCACGCCTCATGATCGGTGCGGGCGCCGCTGTGGTTGGCGAACGCGTCGAGCACCGCCGCCAGGTCGCCCGAGGCCGTTGGTACATCGACATGCCCGGCGCGTTGCGCTGTGCTGTCGACCACGTGGGCGACCTGCGCATGACCGAATCGCCCGAACCCGAGGCGGAAATCGAGCGGCGTGCCGAGCACCACCACCAGATCGGCGCGTTGCTTGAGCAGCCCGCGGGTGCGCAGGAACGCCAGCTCGTGGCGGGCCGCCAGCATGCCCCGGCCCAAACCGTTGAAGAAGCACGGCACGCGCAGGTGCTCGACCGCGGCGCTCAGCTGATCCCACGCGCCATCCCAGTACACATCGCTGCCGACGATGAAGGCCGGCCGCTCTGCCGCCGCGATCAATGATGCGATCGCGGCAACCTCGCCGGGGTCGGGTTCGGTCCCCCGGCCAAACCCGTCGCCGCTGTCGGGCAGCACGCCGGCCGACGGGCCGAACACGTCGAGCGGGAAATCGAGAAACGTCGGACCGCGGTGCGGCGACATCGCCAACGCCGCCGCTTCATGCACCATCCGCGCCGCCTGCGCAGCATCCTTCACCGTGGCAGCCGACTTGGTGATCGAGCTCACCACCGGTACGTGATCCATCTCCTGCAACGATCCCGAACCCCACCGTTGCTCGGGGGCGCGACCGCCCATCACCACCACCGGCGACCCGTTGAACCACGCGCTCGTGATCGCCGATACGCCGTTGGTGATCCCCGGACCGGCGGTCAGTGCGGCGAAGCCGGGGCGGCGGGTCAGCTTGGCGTACGCCTCGGCGGCGAAGGTGGCCGTCTGCTCGTGGCGCGTATCGACCACTCGCATCCCCTGGTCGCGCGCCGCGTCGTACAGCGGCCAGATGTGCCCACCGTTGAGGGTGAACATCACGTCGGTGCCACAGCGCATCATCGCCGCCACCGCCTGCTGCCCCGCATGCCCCTCGATCGTCGTGCCACCGTCACCGCTGCTGCTCATGTTCCCAAGCCTCGCAGATCACGCCTGGTCCGGCGTTTGCGTGAGCGATCCGGCCGACTGTCGGTTTGGCGCGCTCGAGCAGACGTGGATGAGCGCGCCGACGATGCCGAGATGTGCTGCCACGGGTAGCGTTGGCACACCATGGCACTGTCCGACATTCGTGAGCCCGCCGACCTGCGAGCCATGACCTATCCCGAGCTGTACGACCTCGGCGGCGAGATCCGCGATTTCATCGTGCAGGCCGTCGCCGAGAACGCCGGGCACCTCGGCAGCAACCTCGGCGTGGTCGAGCTCACCCTCGCACTGCACCGCGTGTTCGATTCGCCGACCGACGCGATCCTGTGGGATACCGGCCACCAGGCCTACGTGCACAAGATCGTCACCGGTCGCCAAAACGGCTTCGAACAGCTCCGCCAGAGCAACGGCATGTCGGGCTACCCGAACCGCGAGGAAAGCGCGCACGACATCATCGAAAACAGCCATGCGAGCACCGTGTTGTCGTATGCCTACGGCCTAGCAGTGGCCCGCGACGCAGGTACCGATCCGCGCCGCCACATCGTGGCCGTCATCGGCGACGGGGCGATGACCGGGGGCATGGCTTACGAGGCGCTGAACAACCTCGGCCACTCCGGCCAGCGAGTCATCATCGTGCTCAACGACAACGGCCGGTCGTACGCGGCAACCATCTCCAACCTGTCCGCTGCCGCGACCACACCGGCAGAGCGGTCGATGTTCCAGCACCCCAGCCTGCCGTCGCGGATCACCGGCAAACTGTCGCACACGCTCACCAACATCCGCCTCAACCCGGTGTACGTGCGCCGCCAGCGACGCATCGAGCAGTTCATCCAAGGCCTCCCGTACGTCGGCCCGCAGGCCGAGAAAGGGGTCGAGGCGTTCAAAGCCGCGGTGCGCGAGTTCTTGCAACCGCCGGCGTTCTTCGAGGCCCTTGGTGTGCGCTACGTCGGCCCCGTCGACGGCCACGATCTCGAGGCGCTCGAAGAGAGCCTGCGCAACGCCGAGGAACTGTCGGCCGAGGGCCCGATCGTGGTGCATGTGTTCACCCAGAAGGGCCGGGGCTACCCGCCCGCCGAAGACGACGACGAAAAGCACCTCCACGATGCCCCGGTGTTCGATCCAGCCATCGGTCCTCCGCCGGCGGTACCGACGGGGTACACGCAGGCGTTTGCCGATGCGATCATCAAAGAGGCCGAGGCGGACCCGCGGGTGGTGGCGATCACTGCGGCGATGCCGGGCCCGACCGGGTTGCTGCCGTTCCAGGCCCGCTTCCCCGACCGGTTCTTCGATGTCGGCATCGCCGAGCAGCACGCTGTCACCGGTGCCGCCGGGATGGCAATGGGCGGGCTGCGGCCGTTCGTGGCGATCTACTCGACGTTCCTCAACCGCGCTTGGGATCAAGTGGTGTACGACGTGGCAATGCACCGCCTGCCGGTGGTGTTCTGCCTCGACCGTGCCGGCATCACCGGGCCCGACGGGGCCAGCCATCACGGCGTGTACGACATGGCAATGCTGTCGAAGGTTCCGGGGATGCGCGTGCTCGCCCCATCGAGCGCACAGGAGCTGCAGGTGATGCTGCACGACGCGGTGACGCTGGCCGACTCCGGGCCGGTGGCTATTCGCTACCCGCGCGGCACGGCCCACAACGTCGACGAGCGCGAGGTGGGATCGGGACTGAAGGCACGCCGGGTCTGCGCCGGTGATGGTTCCGTGTGCATTCTCGCCGTGGGCAAGATGCTGATCGCCGCAGAGCGTGCGGTGGCGAAACTGGCCGAATCCGGCGTCGAAGCGACACTGTGGGACGTGCGCTGCTGCGCACCGCTCGATGCGGAGATGATCGCCGACGCGGCTCGCCACGGTGCGGTCGTCACCTGTGAAGACGGCATCCGCGACGGTGGGATCGGGATGACCGCCGCCGACCAGATCCACGCGATCACCCACGCGGTGCCGGTGCGGGTGCTGGGCATTGCCGACAAGTTCATCCCGCAGGGCAACGCCGAGCGCATCCTGGCCGCACTCGGCCTCGACGCCGACGGCATCGCCGCCGCCGCCCGCGACCTGCTCTGAGCCGACCGGTGGTAGCTCTTCCGGACGCTGCCGATCTTGCCGGCGAGTTGGCGTTGGCGCTGGCACTTGCCAATGCGGCCGACGCGATCACGCTGGCGCACTACGAGAACCGGACCTTCCACCTCGACTGGAAGGCCAACCGCACCGAGGTCACCGAGGCAGACCGCGAAGCGGAGACGCTGATCGCTGACGGCGTACTGGCGGCCCGCCCCGGCCACAGCCTGTTCGGTGAGGAACACGGGCTCGTCGGCGACGGGTCATCGCCATGGCGGTGGGTGATCGACCCGATCGACGGAACGTCCAACTTCGTGCGCGGCATCCCCGTCTGGGCCACCCTGATCGCGCTGACCCACGCCGATCACGGTGCCGTCGTCGGTGTGGTGTCGGCACCCGCGCTCGGTCGTCGGTGGTGGGGTTCGCGCGGTTCCGGCGCCTTCGTAAGCGTTCTCGGCGGGCCGGCACGACCGTTGCGCGTATCTGCGGTGGGCGAGCTCGGCGAGGCACAGGTGTCAGTCACGTTCGCCGCTGGGTGGGACGCCCTCGGGCTCACGGCAAAGTTGTTGCATTTGCAACAACATGCCTACCGGGGACGTGGGTTTGGCGACTTCTGGCAACACATGCTGGTGGCAGAGGGTGCTCTCGATCTCGCTGTCGATGCGGTCGGGCTGGCCCCGTACGACCTCGCTGCGGTCATGGTGGTGGTCGAAGAGGCGGGGGGCACCTTCACTGACCGTCACGGCGAGGCGACGTTCGCGAACGACACCGCAATCAGCTCGAACGGCCTGCTGCACCACGAAGCAATCAACCGACTCGGCTGACCCGCAGTTCAATGAAGGTCGACATCGACGTCCTGGCCGATCGGCGCGGGTGAGCCGGAGTGCCTGCTGGGGCGCGCTGAAGTAGGCCCCTTTGTGGGGCTTTGTTCGCTGTGGGTTGCGGGCTACTTCTCGGTTATTCGGGTGGTGCGATGGCGGTGCCGTCGGGTCGGTAGGTGATGACTGTGCCATCGGCGAGGCGGACGACTTTGGCGTTGGAGCAATGTCGCCATCTGTTGTGGTGCCCGCAGGCGAGGTCTCCGTTGCAGGCCTCGGTTGGGCCACCGAGGTGGTGGGGGTGGATGTGATCGATTTGGCATTTGGTGGCTGGCACGATGCAT
>JAYURF010000671.1:0-7156 GCA_043756365.1 Acidimicrobiales bacterium | reverse complement strand
GGCGAACCTGTTCGGACTTGCCACGGATCATCGTTTCGATGTTGGCCTGCAACCGGCCCACGGCGCTGGTGGCTTGCTCGCGGGAGAACTTGATGGGTGCCGGCGCGGTGGACGCCGGCGCGGTGGGTGCCGGCGCGGTGGATGCCGGCGCGGTGGATGGTGGCGATTCGATCATCGGTACGTCACGTTCAGTTCGGGGGATGCGGTCATGGTGCTCCGGCGGGAGGAGATTGCACGGCCGCTGGAGGCGGGGTGGTGGGAGGCGGCGTCGAGTCGCTCACCGTGACCGTGAAGGTACCCGACGCGGTACCCCCGTCAGCGTCCACGATGGAATAGGAGATGATCACGGTCGCCGGGGCGGTCAGCGACGCCGAGCGGGTGAAGGTGATGACACCGCCCGAAGCCGACACGCTGCCCAACGACGCGTCGATGGGTTGGACCGTCATCGTCAACTCGGTGGCGAGCCCGTCGGGGTCGCTGTCGTTGGCCACAACGTTGTTGGAAACCGAACTCTGAGTCGCCAGATCGATCGTCGCCGAATCCGCCGCCGCGACAGGGATGCGATTCGTCACCGTCACGGTGAGTGTGCCTGCAACGCTCACCGCACCATCGGTGACGACGTAGCCGATCACCACCGATCCGAGCGCCCTGCCAGGCGTGTACACCACGCTGTTGCCGCTGACCGCCACCGACCCGGCTCCGACAGCGGGCGACGTGATCGTCGGGACGCCGAACAGCCCCAGCACATCGCCGTTGGCATCGGTGTCATTGGCTATGACCGCGACCGTTACCGGCACCAGCCGCGCCGTACTGGCGATATCGGGCACCGCCACGGGAGCAGCGTTGGAAACGGCGACCGTGACCGACGCGGCAGAGGTGAGCCCACCTATGTCGGCGATGCGATAGGTGAATGTCGCCGTACCGACGAACCCTGGGGCGGGCGAGAACGTCACGGCACCGGCGGTGAGACTGGGGGTTCCGTTCACCCCACCCTCGACGGACAACACCCGCAGCACGTCACCGTCGATGTCGGTGTCGTTGGCGAGCACGGGCACGGCCACATCCCGGTTTCGTGTCGTCGTCGCGATGTCGGCAACGGCCAGAGGTGCCCGGTTCACCGTGATCGCGACCGTACCGCTGGTGACGGCACCGCACGTGGTGCGCACGGAGTACCCCACGATGGCGACGCCGTTGAAGCCGAGCGCAGGCGTGTACGTGACGACCGAGCCGCCGCCGCTCAACGCGGCCGAACCGACAAGCGGCGCAGCGACCGTCACGGTGGTTCCGGCGGGCACGGTGCCGGCTGCGCCGAACAACGCCACCGCCACGGGCGTGTCGAAGCGGGTCACCGCGTTGATCGGCGCGAGGACAGGCACAGTCGGGCACGCCTGCACCGAAATGGTCACCACGGCGCTGCTCGTTGCGTTCTGCGCATCGCGTATCGTGTAGGTGAATGTCACCAGCCCGCTGAAGTTGTTGACCGGGGTGAAGAGAACCCGGTCACCGCTGACCGCAGTGGTGCCCGCGATTGCCGGACTGGGTTGCGTGACGCTCACCAACGTCAGGACGCCGCCATCGGGGTCGAGGTCGTTGTCCAGCACGGCAATGACCGATGGCACCGACAGCGTGGCGAAGACATCGGCCGTGGCAATGGGCGCAGCGTTGGGCGGCGGTTGCACCACGACCGTGATCGTGCCGACCGCGGTCTGATCATCGACATCGGTCACGATGTAGGACATCGTGTACGTCCCAGGGTTCGTCAGAGCCGTCACCCGAACCGTGCCGCCGGTGTTGACCACGGTCACCCCTCCGGCCGGCGATGGCGTGCCGACTGCCGACAGCCGCAGTGTTGCGTTCGTTCCATCAGGATCGACGTCGTTGACCAGGGGCGCAACGATGGCGGTTGTCCCGACGATGACAGTGAGGAGATCGGGGTTGGCCACGGGGGCGACACGTATCCGTTCAGCCACCGCAATGGTCACTGTCGCCGACGCCTGCTCGCCAGATGGGTCGGCCACGATGTAGGACACCGTTGCCGCACCGGCGAACCCGGCCGGAGGCGTGTAGCGGATCTGCCCCGATGTGATCTCGGCGCGCCCTTGGGATGGGGTACCGATGCTGACAATGCGCAAAATGTCTCCATCGGGGTCGATGTCGTTGGACAGCACATCGATGGTCACCGCTGTCTCGTAGGGCGCGGTCTGCAGATCGGGCAAGGCAATCGGTCGGGTGTTCGACGTCGGGCGGGCAACCACCGTGACCGACAGCGTCGCTCGCGACTGGGCCTGGAACGAGTCTTGGATGGTGTAGGTGAGTACGTAGGTGGTGAGTTCACCGTTCGGCGGGGTGAACACGATCGCCCGATCGGCGTTGACCGTGGCCGCACCGCTCCGGGTCACCGGCGGGCCGGCGAAATCGAACGGCAGCCCGTCGGGATGGCTGTCGTTGTCGAGCACGCGAACCGTGGCGACCTCACCGGGGAAGATCTGCACGCTGTCGTTGCGGGCCAACGGCGTGGAGCCGCTGCGCGGGGTCACCTCGACCGACACCGTCGCCGTGGCCGCCAGCCCGTCCGCGTTCATCACCGTGTAGGTGAACCGCACCGTCCCCGTCGCTCCGACGACCGGGTTGAACTGCACCGTGGTCGGCGAGACGCGGGCAACGGTGCCGCGGCCCGCCGGCGGCTGCGTCAACGAGTCGACGACCAATTGGCTCCCGGAGGGGTCGACGTCGTTGGCAACGACGTCAATGGTGGTCGGGACCGAGGCCGAGGTCACGAAATCGTCGACTGCGGTTGGCGGCTCCACCGTGGTGACTGGCTCGACGAACAGGGCGACCCGCGCCGTATCTTCCAGGCCCTCGGCGTCGGCGACGGTGTAGTCGAATGCCACCAGTCCCGCGACGGTCGGGCCTGGCACCACATCGACAACCTGGTCAGCCGTGATCGTCACGGTGATTCCGGGGACGTTCGACACGCTCGTCAGCCGGAGTGCGTCGCCATCGGGATCGGAGTCGTTGGCCAACACCTGAATCTGTACGCGCTGATTCGCGGCCGTGGAGGCGCGATCATCGAGCGCCACCGGCGGCCGGTTCGCGCCCGCGGCATGTTCGACGACCACCTCGACGTTCGCAGTCGCTTCACCGCCGTAACCATCGAGGGCGGTGTAGGAGAACCGATCGGTGCCGATGAACCCGGCGCTCGGCTCGTACCGGAGCACGCCCGCATCGCCAATTGCGGATGACCCATGCTCGGGTTGGCTGAGCGAGGTGACAGAAAGCGGATCGCCTTCGTTGTCGGAATCGTTGTCGAGCACCGCAACATCGACCGGCGTGTTGGCCAATGTGACGGCCCGGTCGTCGGCCAGCACGGGGGCGGTGTTGCGACCGCTCCCGATCAGTTCCACGGTGACGGTGGATGCCGATTCCAGGTTACCGATGTCAGCGATGCGATAATCGAACGAGATCTTGCGGTCGGCTGACGTATCGGGCGAGGCGTAGTTGACGCGGCTCCCCTCGAGCACGGTGACCACCCCGTCGGCAGCGTCGAGCGGACCGGCGTCGATCACCGACAGCGGATCGCCGTCGGGGTCGACGTCGTTGGACAACACGCCAATGGTGACGGAGCGACCGGTACGCGTCGTGATCTGGTCGGGCCGGGCGATGGGCGGTTCGTTGATCTGATCGTCGTCAAGCGGACGACTCGTGGCGTCGTCGGACGAGAAGATCCCAGCGACATCGGCGCTCTCGTCAAGGGTGCCCACGCCATCTGCAGCAGAACCATCGGGATTGATCACGATGGTTCGTTTCGAGAACTTGTCCAGCTCGACCAAACCGGTGGCAACGACGGTGAACGCGTAACGCGAACCGGGGTCGTCAATCACGATCGGTCCCGATGAGGTCCATCCGCTGAGGCGCCGTTGCGAGGGTTCGCCGCGCTGGCCCGCTGTCACGGTGCCGCCATCCCAGGCGACGACGATCACCTCGGGGCTACCCGGACGCACGAGCACCGCCCGTTGTTCGTCGGCGATCAACTGCGCTGCAGCGAGGTCGCCGAACGAATCGATCTCGACCGAACGAGCGACCGATTCGGGTTCGACGCACGACATCGTCGTCGCCGCGATCACGGCGACGCAGTCCGCTGACGGGTCGGGATCCTGGACCGCGATCTCCGCGCCCTGCACGGCACCCGGAATCTCCACCGAGGTGAGCTCACGCAGCCACCGCAACCGGTTCGTCGACGGATCGAACACGGCGGGATCGTTGCCGGCGGCAGTCAGCCGAAGTTCGGTGCCCGGTGCCGCCAGGCTCGCCTCGGTGACGGACTCGCCATCGAAGCTGCCGTAGGTACCACGTGTCGCGTCGACGAACCACAGCGTGCCATCAGGGGTCGCCACCCAGTCGGTGAAGCCGTCGCCGACCGGCACCTGATCGCCACGCGTGCCGCCCGCATCGATCCGCTGCATGGTGAGCCCCGCGGCATCGACGAGGTACCCAACTGAACCCGCCGCCACCAGGGCGGACCGCTCGTCAACCGGGGTGGGCCCGGTACTGGTGGATTGCACGCTGCCGTCGCGCCCGTCAAGCACAGTGATGGATCCATCACCTCGGTCGTGCACGAGGACGACTGAGTCGAGGTCGGCGAGATCGTAGGCAGTTGGGTCGGGGTCGAGCTCGATGGCAATGCTCGGGCGTTCGCTACGCGCCGCGGAGAGCACGACCCGGCCACGCGCTTCGCCCGACATCCACACGGTGGCGACGCCACCCTGCACAGAATCGGTTGACGAAACGGACACGGTGACCAGCACGGCCAAGAACGCAACTGCTGCACACAGGACGGCCACGGTCCGCGCCGCGACGCCGAACGACGGGACGACCGCCGTACTCGCATCTCGTCGCATCGTTGCCTGCATCTCCGAAACCCTTTCACGTTGCCCGGCCGCAGTCTGGGTGGCGCCGACATTGAACCGCCTCGACGTTGTTGACTGGTCAAGTCAACCGGTGATGATGCCCGATGTTACGGGATTCCAGACCGGAGCATCAGGCAGCAGACGCCGCTCCTGGCGTGGCGGCACCGGGGCGTCCGGCGCAGTCGTGGCCTGTGCTATATCATTCCGCCCGTTCGACGGACGATAGGAGGGGCCATGAGGGTTCCCAGCAGGCTCAATTTGGCGGTAGTTGCTGTACTGGTCGCATCGGTGGTGGCCACCACGACCCAAACGGTGACGGCAGCGCCGCAACCGGAGGGGCCACAAACTGAAGCTGTCGTCAAATCGTTGTATGCGGCCTACAACATCAACGGTCCAGCGGTGACCATTGGGGGCGTGCCGTTCCAGGCAGGAGCGACGCCTGGATTCACCGCTGGCCCCAATGCCGAGTGCGTCGGCAACCCGGTGATCGTCCCGGCGACGACGGCGGAGACGACCGAGATGCTGCGCTGCTTCTCCTGGGGGGACGATCAGGCACCTGGATTCGTCCGGGTCGCCGGCGTGCCCAGCGGGGTCTACGAGGTCAGCTTGTGGACCTGGGAAGACAGCATCGCCAGCTACTTCGACGTGACGATCGAAGGAACCGTGTATACCATCTACACGACGGCACCGAACGGATGGACGGTGCTCGGACCATTCAGGGTGCAGGTGGTCGACGGCACGTTGAACGTGTCCACCCTGGGTGCCGCCGGCAACCTGGCGGGAATCAGGATCGATCGATTGATCGAGACCGCCGATCCGGGGACCACACCTCAGACCCGGTTCGAACCCGTCACGCCGACGCGCATCTTCGACACCCGGCCGACGTCGCGGGTCAACTACCTCGGCGCCAAGCCGGCCACCGATTCCACGACGACGGTCCAGATCACCGGTCAGGGTGGCGTTCCGGCCACAGGCGTGGTCGCCGTGGCAGTGAACGTCACTGCCACCGAGGCCGCTGGTATGGGCTTCGTGACTGCGTTCCCAGCAGGGGCGGGCCGGCCATTGACATCCACCCTCAACACCCAAGTCGCCGGTGACACAGTGCCGAACATGGCCATCGTGGCCCTGGGTGCGGGCGGCGCCATTTCGCTCTACACCAACAGCTCATCGCACTTGGTCGTCGATGTCGCCGGATACTTTACCAACAGCATCGCGTCCTCGGCTGGGCGATACTTTCCGGTGGACCCCCTGCGCGTGCTCGACACCCGCTCGACGAGCCTGATCGGGTACGCCGGCGCCAAACCGACGATTGGCTCGATCGTCAACGTCCCGATCCGCGGACGGGGCGGGGTTCCGGCCAACGCCAGTGCGGTGGCGATCACGCTCACCGGAACAGAGGCCGACGGTGCCGGTTTCGTCACCGCGTTCCCCAGCGGCATCGCCATTCCAACCGTTTCGAACCTGAACCTCGCCGGGCAGGGTTCGACGATCGCCAACATGGCGATCGTGCCGATCGGCGCGGATGGCAGCATCAACGTGTTCACCCAGCGTGGCACGCATCTGCTCGTCGACGTGCAGGGCTGGTTCGGCGACAACACCGTGCCGTCTGGCACGGCCGGCTACTTCGTGATCCAGCCTCCGACGCGTACTGCAGATAGCCGTCGGGCCTCACGCATCGGGTTGGCACCCGGACCGTTGGCTCAGCTCACCGTGGTCCAGCCGTCACTCGGCCAGGCCCCGGCAGCGACTCCGGTATCGGCGGTGCTGTTCAACCTCACCGCGACCGAGGTGACGGCAGCAGGTTTCGTCTCGGCGTTCCCCGCTGGCGGAACGGTTCCGACGGTGTCGAACTTGAACCTCGGCGGGCCGGGCCAGACCGTGGCGGTGTTGTCGATGACCAAGACCAATGCCGCGGGCTCGATCAGCCTGCTGACGCAGTCCGGTGGCGAGCTGATCGTCGATGTGACCGGGTGGATCACAGCCTGATCCGCCTGATCCGTCTGATCCGCCTGATCCGTCTGGCGCACTGACGCCACCGCCACAGCGCACGCAACGTCAGCACGCAACGAGCCGGCCCCCATCGGGGCCGGCTCGTTCTCTTGCGACACTGCGTCGCGCCCCGCTCTCGCGGGTGGTGCTCTCGTGACGTATCAGCCGAGGGCTCGGCCGTCACCCATCAGATCCATGTGACACTCCAACGCACGCTGCAAACAGTTCTGCGTCACCGTCCGGATGATGTCCTCGTTCCA